>NZ_JACYVY010000005.1:13409-78967 GCF_017151825.1 Staphylococcus sp. EG-SA-18 | reverse complement strand
AGATAGGTATGCGTGGTCTATTTTTATAAAATATATTTAATTATGGGTTTAAACATCTATAACAAAATCTCAACAGCAAAAAATAAATCTCCATTAATCATTTATCTAGACTCAAGGAAATCATATATTTCTATTTCTTTTAACATATCGTCAATTTTAATGAGTAGTTTCTCTACTAATATTCTAGGCAAATAGGCACGTGCTTTGGTGGCTTGCATCCATGCTGGTTTTGGATTATATTCGCTAATGTACCAATCAATGACTGTTGGTTTGATCATTTGACATAATCCAGCCACACCAAATTGGCCATTGGATTCTTTTGTAATAATTGCATGTAAAATTAAATGCTCGATTAAATCGCAGTAAACTAAGTTTTCTTTCTTTTGATAGTTGTATGAGTACTTAAATTCGGAAATGAATCTTAGGTCAGATAAGTTTTGGAATTTGTCTTCGCTTATGTGATGACAATATAATCCTTCACCAGCTCTAGTGTATTTTCCTTTTGTAATACTTTTGATTTCTCCATTTAAAAATCGCGTGTATGATTTTTCCTTATAATAGTCATCGGTTACAGCGCCATATTTATTTAAAAGGTATGCTACGGCTTGCGAGTATGTAGCGTCTAATAATTGACTATATTCATTATATTTAGCTATATATTCATTTTTCTCCACTTCAATATACCTCTTTTCAAACTTTATAAAATGAAATACTTGTAATTTAGAAAGAATAAAATCAATATCCATTTAGTTACGTTCGACTTTTATATGTCTATTACTTTTGCATAATACGCCAATTGATTAATATTTTGTCATTGAATTCCACATTTTTGTATTGATTTAATAGTTCTTCAGTTCTTTGTAAACAGACTGTAACTGTATCTTCAATTGATAAATTAAATGCTGCAAAGTCTTCTAATTCAGTCCCTTTATGAATTAAATCGACAATGCTGTCTTTCATGCCTAGGGAAGAGAGTGTTTCCATCATATAAGGTGTAAAGAGCGTATGCTCTGCATTGTCGATTGAAATAATACCGAGTTTAAGTTGATTAAAAAGACCATGCATAGTCATTAAGGTGTATTTTTCAAGTTGTTGTATATTTTCAAATGTTATCATAGCGGTTCTCCTAAAAATTACGATTAATCAAAGTATACCCTTATTTAACTTTAGTTTCTTCAGAATTATTTGTACCGTTATCGTGTTTTTCTTCTTTATTAACAGCATTTTTATCACTTTTATCATCGACTTTTTGATCTGGTATGTCATTTTGAATTGCTTTGTTATTATCATTGTCATGATGTTGAATGTCTTCTGACTCACCATCTGTTTCATCATGATCACTCATACCTGGGTTGTATTTAGGGCTTCTCTTTTTAAATGCTTCAAATTCTTCTTTATCTTTTTCTGACATATCATCAAAAATATTAATAATCGTACCATTGTGTCGATTAACAATAGCGCAACGTTTTAAAGGTGTGCCAACTGCATCGCGGACTAGATGTTCAACATAATATTCATGTTCATTACTTCGTTCAAGATTTGTTTTATAATTTAATGTTTGATTTTCGTTAGCACCTCTTGCTTTGTAATCGTTTCGAACGATATCTTCGGCTTCTTGTGGTGTCATTTGCTTGTCTGTATTTGACTGTGTAGTGTTGTCAGTTTGTTGCGTCTTTTTATTAGTGTCATTTGATTTACTATTATTTTCTTTATGTTGATTAGCACCGCAAGCAGTTAATAGTGACAATGATAATGCAATGGCAACGATAGCTTTGAATTTCATTTTTTTATCTCCTTATATTGCTATGTATACTTATTTTTCCGTAAAAGAAGGGTAGCCGAGCTACCCTGAAATTTTATTCTGTTGAAGCGTCGTACATGCTATCTTCGTTGTGATTATTTTGGTTAGGTGGTGCTTCACTTGTAACAGGTTTGCTTTGAGGTGCTGATTCTACAGTAGCAGTTTCTTCATTAGATTCACTTTTTTCTACACTAGATTTATCACTTTTAGACGCATTCTGCTTATCTTCATCTTTACTAGACTGTTCATTTTCTTCAGAATCATTATTTGCACTAGAAGTTGTAGCAGGTGTAGTAGCCGAAGCTTCATAACTTACATTATCGCTATTTGAACTCGCAGCAGCTACTTCTGTATCTTGCTTGTCTTTTTTAGCTTTTGATGTTTTTTTAGCATCGGATAAATCAAATGTAATCTTCTTGACGCTAAATAAACTAGAAATAACTTCTAATTTTTTATCTTTTGCGTTGGCTATGTTTTCTGACACATCGAAAACAATTTTACCTTGAGCAGTGCTATCAGGATTTATACGCTGTAAGAAAAATGAATTTTCTATACTACCGTTGTCATTTTGATTAGCAGACATTGAGCCTGTATTATCTGCTTCAAATGTTTTATCACCAGATTTCAGTTTAAACATTGAACTATCAATTGTTAACGCTTCTTTACCTTTGTTTTTAATCGTCACATCAGCAACGACAAATGTACCTTTAGCATTTGTTGGCGCGATAGATGGACCAACTGATTTCATAGTTTCAACTGAATTAACTGTGACTTCAAGATCACCATTTTTTACAGTCTCTCCAATTTTATGGGTTTTGTTCGTTTCTTTAGAACTATTTCCGCCAAGGTTACCTGTAATACCAGCTGTACAAGCTGAAATACCGATGATAATTAAAATAAATAATACTAGACAACCACCACAGCCCCAGAACCATCCTTTTTTAGATTTCTTTTGTCCGTATTGCTGGTTCTGTTGGTTTTGTTGATTTTGGAAAGCTTGGAATTGTTCCCATTGTCTTCGCTCTTCTTCGCTTTTGAATTGATTGCTCATGCCTAAAAAATCTCCCTCATTATTTACTATGTGATTAGTGCATAAAGCTAAATACAATTTGAATTCAATTTGCTTGTTGTTTAATATTTATCAGGTTCACATGCACGTTTATCTTTATCTCTATCTAAATGTGGTCGATATGCTGGATGATCGGCAGTGACACCATTCGGATATACTTGTCTAAGTTGCTTACAATTAGCAAATGATTGTTGCGTGTTTGTTTCAGTTGATGGTGAGGTCTTAGGTTGCGTGGATTGATGATGGTTACTTGATTGTTGCTTTTCTTTTAAATCATCTTTCAAGTCGTCTTGTGATTTATCTTCTGCAACGTTTGGTGTGTTAATTTCATCATCTGATTGATCTTTTGTTGTTATTTCATCAATTTCATGTTGATTATTTTCAGTATTTTCATTTGCGGGTACTTCTTCGGTTGATTGTAAATCCTCATCTGTTGCTGTTTCTGATTTTTCCTCAGGCTTATCTTCATTTTTATTTTCATCTTTTTGAGTTAATTGCGTTTTTGATGATTGATTACTAGTGGAATTGTCATTATTACTAAACATCATTGAACAGGCTGATAATAAGATTATTAATAAAATGAAAGAAATAAGGCAACCGCCGCATCCTTTTAACATGCCACGTCTTTCAGAATTTTTAACAGATCGGTTTTGATTCTTGTTGTTCTCTGTATTCAAAGGTAAATCTCCTCTATATTTATATGTTATTTTCATGATTTACTACATAAAACCTGGATGCATTTAAGAGGGAGTTATTAAGTGTAAAACGCTTTCACTATATCACATAATCATATTTTACCAAATTAGTAGTGGAAATACTTTAATTTTTTTCAAAACTTTAAAAATATTTTTGGATTGTAGAAGTGTTAATTTAATAATTGTAAAGTTGTATTACGACTCAAAATGACACGAACATGACAACATAATTTAACAAAATAATAATTTCTATTTGATATAATATATTGTATTTATTTTTAGAGGTGTTGCTTTTGAAAAAGTCTTTAAAATTCAAGGGGATGAAAATATGTTTAATGCTATATCTACTGATTTTTTTAAGTAGTTGTGGCACAAATAATAAAATAGTAGGCCAACGATTTGAAATACAACAACATAATGAAACAATAGGTAGTATTTACTTTTCAGCAGACTATGCACATATAAGAGGTATAGAAAAAGGCACTGTAAAATATTTCGTAGACAAAGTAGGCAGCAAACGTTACTTATTTATTGAATATATTCCGGATAATGTATTGAATTGCAAGTCGGACTTTTGGAAAACGTTAAAATATAAAAAGGATAAGATAACATATTATGTATATCTCATTGAAAATTTAGATGATGAAGTATTCCATTTAAGTGTATTACAAGACATGAATCGTATACCAATTGACATTGCAGATGATGTGGCAACAATGGGTAAATCACCACATCAAAATGACAGAATGACACTAAAATTAAATAAAAATAACTGATAATAGTAGACGAATGATATAACGATATGTATTGAGCATTATAACAATCATATCAATGCATCAATTCGTCTACTTTTTTATATTTTTAAACATAACCACTGCTAGAATGTCATAAAATCGTTATAATTATAAGGTAGATGAATTTGGAGGAATAGCGTATGGACTTTTGGTTATATAAACAAGCACAACAAAATGGACATCATATTGCGATAACAGACGGTCAAGAATCTTATACTTATCAAAATTTATACTGTGAAGCGAGTCTATTGGCTAAAAGACTCAAGGCTTATCAACAATCTCGTGTCGGGCTATACATAGATAATTCGATTCAATCGATCATTTTAATACATGCTTGTTGGTTGGCAAATATTGAAATTGCGATGATTAATACAAGGTTGACACCTAATGAGATGAAGAATCAGGTGAGGTCAATCGATGTACAATTGATTTTTTGTACCTTGCCACTGGAATTGCGAGGGTTTCAAATTGTATCGCTGGATGATATTGAATTCGCTGGAACGGATATTACAATGAACGGTTTGTTGGACAACACAATGGATATCCAATATGATACATCGAATGAAACTGTGGTGCCGAAAGAGTCGCCGTCCAACATATTAAATACTTCATTTAATTTAGATGACATTGCATCGATTATGTTTACATCAGGGACAACTGGCCCTCAAAAAGCGGTGCCGCAAACGTTTCGTAATCATTATGCCAGTGCAATCGGATGTAAAGAGAGCTTGGGATTTGATCGTGATACTAATTGGCTATCTGTCTTGCCGATTTATCATATTTCGGGTCTCAGTGTACTTTTAAGAGCTGTTATTGAAGGGTTTACTGTGCGCATTGTTGATAAATTCAATGCCGAACAAATTTTAACGATAATTAAAAATGAACGCATCACGCACATTTCGCTTGTGCCACAAACTTTAAATTGGCTTATGCAACAAGGTTTACATGAACCTTATAATTTGCAAAAAATATTACTCGGCGGTGCTAAATTATCTGCCACTTTGATAGAGACGGCATTACAATATAACCTGCCAATTTATAATTCATTTGGTATGACTGAGACATGTTCACAATTTTTAACAGCAACACCGGAAATGTTGCATGCACGTCCTGACACTGTAGGGATGCCAAGTGCCAATGTAGACGTTAAAATTAAAAATCCTAATAAAGAAGGTCATGGAGAATTAATGATTAAAGGTGCCAATGTGATGAATGGATATTTGTATCCAACAGATTTAACGGGTACGTTTGAAAATGGTTATTTTAATACGGGTGACATTGCTGAAATAGATCATGAAGGTTATGTCATGATTTATGACCGACGTAAAGATTTAATTATTAGTGGCGGTGAAAATATTTATCCATATCAAATTGAAACGGTAGCGAAGCAATTTCCAGGTATCAGTGACGCAGTATGTGTAGGGCATCCTGATGATACTTGGGGACAAGTGCCTAAATTATATTTTGTCAGTGAAAGTGACATTTCAAAGGCACAATTGATTGCATATTTATCACAACATTTAGCGAAATATAAAGTACCGAAACACTTTGAAAAGGTTGATACTTTACCTTATACATCAACAGGTAAATTACAAAGAAATAAGTTGTATAGAGGATGATTTGATGAAGTTGACAGCTTTGCATTTTTATAAATATAGTGAGCCATTTAAGTCACAAATTGTAACACCGAAAGTCACTTTAACACATCGTGATTGTTTGTTTATCGAATTGATTGATGATAAAGGAAATGCATATTTCGGGGAATGTAACGCTTTTCAAACAGATTGGTATGATCATGAAACAATTGCTTCAGTGAAACATGTAATTGAGCAATGGTTCGAAGATAATAGAAATAAATCATTTGAAACGTATGAAGCAGCACTAAAATTAGTAGATTCATTGGAAAATACGCCTGCTGCAAGGGCAACTATTGTCATGGCATTGTATCAAATGTTTCATGTACTGCCTTCATTTTCAGTAGCATATGGAGCGACAGTGAGCGGCTTATCAAATAAACAACTAGAGTCATTAAAAGCAACTAAGCCGGCCAGAATTAAATTAAAATGGACACCTCAAATCATGCATCAAATTAGAGTGTTACGGGAATTAGAGTTTCACTTTCAATTGGTTATAGATGCAAATGAGTCCTTGGATCGTCAAGATTTCACACAGTTACAGTTATTAGCGCGTGAACAGGTTCTTTATATCGAAGAGCCATTTAAAGATATCTCCATGCTTGATGAAGTAGTGGATGGAACAATACCTCCAATAGCCCTTGATGAAAAGGCAACATCGTTGTTGGACATAATTAATTTGATAGAATTATACAATGTGAAAGTTGTTGTATTAAAACCATTTCGTCTAGGTGGCATTGATAAAGTGCAAACGGCAATTGATACTTTGAAAAGTCATGGTGTAAAAGTGGTTATTGGCGGCATGTACGAATATGGTTTAAGCCGTTATTTTACAGCGATGCTTGCTCGTAAAGGTGATTATCCAGGAGATGTTACACCAGCAGGTTATTATTTTGAACAAGATGTGGTGGCGCATTCAGGCATATTAAAAGAGGGGCGACTCGAATTTCGCCCCCCTTTAGTGGATATAACTCAATTACAACCATATTAATGGTTATGTTTATGTGAATGCTTGCTTGCTGACTTGTCTTTTTTTAACGGAACAGGGTCAAAGCCACCTTTATGAAGCGGATGACATTTTAAAATACGACGGATACCTAAATAAAGGCCTTTGAAAGCACCGTGGTATTGAATCGCTTCTCTAGTGTACTCTGAACATGTTGGATAAAAACGACAAGTTGGTGGAGTGAGTGGCGAAATGAAACGTTGATAAAAATGAATCATCGCCAAGAATATCTTTTTCATAATTAATGCCTCCAACGATAGTAATTAACTATTATATTAACATACAATGTAGGGATGTGATGCGCGTGAAGTTTAGGGATAAAGATAATCGTCAAGTTAATTTGACATTTAAAAAGGATAATGAGATAGCAGATGGCAATCATGTGCTAGCTATTCCAACGTTTAAAAATCAATTGCTTTTTACCAAACATAATTTACGGGGTATTGAATTTCCTGGTGGTAAAAGGGAACGCGGGGAAAGTAGTGCTGAAGCAGTTACCCGTGAATTATATGAAGAAACAGGCGCCAAAGTTAAAAATATTCATTACATAGCACAATATACCATTGAAACACATGATCAAACTGATTTTGTAAAAGATGTATATTTTATCGAAGTTGAATCATTGGTAAGCAAGAACGATTATTTAGAAACAGCAGGGCCAGTGTTGTTTAACTGTATCAATGATATTGAACTCGCACAACGGAGTTTCTTACTGCAAGATAGTACCATTTTAAAATGCGTAGAGAGGGTGCAATCACTTGGGTTTTATCAAACGTAAACGAATGCCAATTGAATCTTTTACGCATCAATTCGAAGAAATTACATATTTGTCAGATGACTTACAAGTAAAAGCTTTAATGATGACACCACATCATGAAGTAAATCGCATTGTAGTATATTTGCGAGGTGGCAAAGGTCAAGTAGGACGTGTGCGCGCAGGTAGATTAATGCAATTTTCAGATAGTCAAACTTTAGTGATTGGGCCATACTACCGAGGTAACAATGGGAGTGAAGGTAAAGACGAATTTTACCGTGGCGATTTAAATGATGTGACGCAATTATTAAGGTTGCTACATGATAAATATCCACATGCATTTATCCACATGGTTGGTTTTTCGCGAGGTGGTTTACAAGGATTGTTGACATTTCAAGACTTACCAGTAACAAGTTATACAATCTGGGGTGGTGTCTCAGATATTGATTTAATGTATGAAGAACGTGTCGATTTAAGAGGCATGCTACGAAGAATGATTGGTCATCCGAAAAAAGATCGAGCGGCATATGAGGCACGCCAAGCGATTCCAAACATTAATGAAAACAGTCCGCCAATATTAATTGTACATGGAGGGAAAGACCAGCAAGTTGGTATTCATCATGCGTATTATTTAGCGGACCAACTAGAGTTAAAAGGTGCCACGCATGAAACATTTTATCAAATGGCAGAAGGACATGTGCCAAGACCACCAGCGATGGTTGAAACATTGACTTATATTAAAGAGTTTATGAACCAAGTTGAGTTGCATAGCTAGTATGAAACGTGGTGTGCGCATGGGAACTATCAAGCTTTGAAGATGTGTGATATACGTTGAATGAGGGGTATGCGCTTTCAATGAAAATGTGCTCCATGCAGATAACTGTATGTGCTTTTTGTGAATAGGAACAACTTGCGTTGAGTTAACGATAAGTACTTTATGCAAAGTAGGGCAACATGCATAGCGTAAGGAACCGGTACTTTATGTGAAGACGTGCTGCTTCCATTAAATGAGTGATGCGAGTTTGGCATGAAGGTCACCTTAAATGTGCATTGTTGTAATAAAATTGCCTATAAATTTTTAGCACATAAAATAAGAGGAGCCAACCATTGTTAGACTATAACAACGGTTGGCTCTTTAATTAGTATTCAAATTTATTTGTTGAAGCTACCTTTTTCAGCAATATGTTCAACTTTTTCACCAAATTTTTCGAAGTTCTTTTCAAAACGTTGAATTAAATCTTCTGCTTGTGCTTTATATTTCTCTTTGTCGCTCCAAGCATTAATTGGATTTAAAATTGTTTTCGGTACATCTTCAATTTTTACAGGAATGCTTAAACCAAACGTACTATCTTTTGTATATTCTGCATTTTTCAATTTGCCAGAAATCGCTTGGTTTACCATTTGACGTGTGTAATGTAAGCTGATTCTACGTCCTACACCATATTTTCCGCCAGTCCATCCAGTATTAACAAGATAAACATCAACATCATGTAAATCGATAAGTTCACCTAATAAATCAGCGTAAACAGTAGGGTGTAACGGGAAGAACGGTGCTCCGAAACATGTTGAGAATGATGGTTCAGGTTCTGTCACACCACGCTCTGTACCAGCTAATTTAGAAGTGAAACCACTCAAGAAATGATACATTGCTTGGTCTTTATTTAACTTTGAAATCGGTGGAATAACACCAAATGCATCCGCAGTTAAGAAAATAATTGTATTTGGATGTGCTGCTTTTGATGGTACTACAATATTGTCAATGTGATTAATTGGATAAGCGGCACGAGTGTTTTCTGTATAACGATTGTCTTCAAAGTCCACTGAACCATCTTCTGCAACTACAGTGTTCTCTAAAATCGCACCATATTTGATTGCGTCAAAAATCTGTGGTTCTTTTTCTTTGGAAAGATTAATTGCTTTTGCATAGCAGCCACCTTCGATATTAAAGACCCCGTTTTTATTCCAGCCGTGTTCATCATCACCGATTAGTTTTCGGTGTGGATCAGCCGATAAGGTTGTTTTACCAGTGCCAGATAGACCAAAGAATAATGCAACATCGCCTTTTTCACCAACGTTTGCTGAGCAATGCATGCTCATAATATCTTGCATCGGTAAGAGATAATTCATTACAGAGAAGATACCTTTTTTCATTTCACCAGCGTATTCAGTACCGCCGATTAAAATGACTTTGTGTTTAAATGAAATAATGACAAAGGTTTCAGATTTAGTACCATCAACTTCTGGATCTGCTTTAAAATGTGGGGCAGAAACGATAGTGAAGTTAGGTTTAATCTTTGTAGCTTCTTCTTTTGATTCAGGTCTAATAAACATATTTTTAGCAAATAAATTATGCCATGC
Organism: Staphylococcus sp. EG-SA-18; assembly: GCF_017151825.1. Taxonomy (NCBI): domain Bacteria; kingdom Bacillati; phylum Bacillota; class Bacilli; order Caryophanales; family Staphylococcaceae; genus Staphylococcus; species Staphylococcus sp. EG-SA-18. The sequence continues at coordinate 68,856 of NZ_JACYVY010000005.1, read as the reverse complement.
TAATTCATTGATGACTGTAAGTTTTAACATTGTATCTTTATCGCTACCAGCGTAGCCTTTAAATACGTATAGTTCATCTTTTTTATCTAAATAGTCTAGTACTTTATGGTATAACTTCAAGAAAGTTTCTTCATCGATAGGTTGATTAATTTCTCCCCAATCAATGTTATCTCTATATGAAGGTTCAGAGACAAAAAATTTGTCTTTAGGCGAACGACCAGTATATTTTCCAGTACTTGCATTAACAGCACCAAGTTCTGTTAATACCCCTTCGTTATTGTCTAAGATTTTATTATAAAGTTGTGTCGTCGAAAGTTGAAAATGTGACGTTGGTTTTTTCAGTAATTTGTCAATTTTAGTTGTTTCAGTGTATGTGTCTACTGACATCCTAAATCCCTCCAAAGCGATAATTTAAATGTAAGCCTTTACATTTAATTAGTATAACACATTAACATAATTAATCTACAATATTTTACTGTAAATTTATTTGTGAAAAATTGACATTAATTCATTAATTAGGTACTATTATTTTTAACGGATTCTCTTATCCTGAGTGGTGGAGGGACATGGACCCAATGAAACCCAGCAACCTCTTTTTTTATAAAAGAAAGGTGCCAAACCGTTTGCAGACAAATAGGTCTGAACGATAAGAGCGAATGGACGTATTAGGCCTTCTCTCTATATTAATAGTTAGAAGGTCTTTTTTATTTAGCTCACAGAGAGAGAATTTTCGTAATATAAATTTAAAGGAGCAAACTATGTTAAATAACAAACGATTATTTACTTCAGAGTCTGTTACAGAAGGACACCCAGATAAAATCGCTGACCAAGTGTCAGATGCAATATTAGATGCTATTTTAAAAGACGACCCAAATGCACGTGTAGCTTGTGAAACAACTGTTACAACAGGTATGGCATTGATCGCCGGCGAAATTTCTACAACAACATATGTTGATATTCCGAAAGTTGTTAGAGAAACAATTAAAGAAATTGGATACACAAGAGCAAAATATGGTTATGATTATGAAACAATGGCAATTTTAACTGCGATTGATGAACAATCACCTGACATTGCACAAGGCGTGGATAAAGCATTAGAGTATCGTGATAAAGATAGCGAAGAAGAAATTGAAGCAACAGGTGCAGGTGACCAAGGTTTAATGTTTGGTTACGCAACGAATGAAACAGAGACGTATATGCCTCTAGCAATTTATTTATCACATCAATTGGCAAAACGTTTATCAGATGTGCGTAAAGATGGTACGTTAAATTATTTACGACCAGACGGTAAAGTTCAGGTCACTGTTGAATATGATGAAAATGATAACCCAGTACGTATTGATACGATTGTCGTATCAACACAACATGCTGAGGATGTGACACTTGAACAAATTCAAGAAGACATTAAAGCACATGTCATTTATCCAACTGTTCCAGAAAACTTGATTAATGAACAAACTAAATTCTACATCAATCCTACAGGACGCTTTGTAATCGGTGGACCTCAAGGTGATGCAGGATTAACAGGACGTAAAATCATTGTTGATACGTACGGTGGCTATGCACGTCATGGTGGCGGATGCTTCAGTGGTAAGGATCCTACAAAAGTAGACCGTTCAGCTGCATACGCTGCACGTTATGTGGCTAAAAATATTGTTGCAGCAGGTTTAGCAGATCAATGTGAAGTACAATTGGCATATGCGATTGGTGTTGCAGAACCAGTGTCAATTGCAATTGATACATTTGGAACAGGTAAAGTTTCTGAAGGGCAACTTGTCGAAGCAGTTAGAAAACACTTTGACCTAAGACCTGCAGGTATTATTAAAATGCTTGATTTGAAACAACCGATTTACAAACAAACTGCTGCTTATGGTCATTTTGGACGTACAGATGTCTTATTCCCATGGGAAAAATTAGACAAAGTGGAAGAATTAAAAGACGCAGTAAAATAATAAGATGAATTGAATATAGCTAAATAAAAGATTTTCGGTATATAAATGATAATATGTATCGAAAATCTTTAGCTTTTCTATTATAATTAAAGTTATTCATATATTAAAAAGGAGCGTTGTTGTGATGGATTTATCTTCACCGATAGTCATTGGACTCATTATTGCAGTAGTCATTGCATTAATCTTTTTTGTCCTTTTCTTAGTTACCTTAGGTAGTAAGAAAAAAGTTAAGCGACAAACAGAAGAAAAGTATGAACAACAAGAACAAAACATTAAAAAGTCTCATGAAGAAGCTTTAGAGAAAGAGCGTATTCAAAATAAAAAGACAATTACAAAACAACAAGAAGATTATAATCACATGGTTAGTACAAAAGATCGTGAGATTGACGCATTAAAATTGTTCTCGAAAAATCATAGTGAATATGTAACGGACATGAGATTAATTGGTATTCGTGAAAGATTAGTTAAAGAAAAACGAATTCGACCAGAAGATATGCACATTATGGCAAATATCTTTTTACCAAAGGATGGCTTTAATAATATTGAACGAATTAGTCATTTAGTATTAACAAGAACTGGTCTTTATATTATTGATTCTCAATTGTTAAAAGGTCATGTTTATAATGGTATTAGTGGCGGTCAATTTAAAGATTTACCACCAATGGAACAAGTATTTGATACATTGGATTTAGATAAATCTAGACCACAAACTATTGTGATGGATCAAAATGATGACAAACGTTCATTATCTTTTGTAAATTATTCAGATCAAATTGAGGCGATTAAACAATTGGCTGAAGACTTACAAAAAGAATTAGGTGCCAAATATACGCCAACTTCAATTTTATACTTTAATCCTAAAAATGAAGGCGATGTAACGATTTCAAATTATAATCAAAATAGTGCTGTCAAAGTGCTTGTCGGTGCTGAACAATTAGACGAGTTCTTTAACAAATTTGTATTCCATGGTCGTATTCAATACAACGTGGAAGACTTACAACAAATGATGGATAAAATTGAATCATTCAATTAAATGTTAGGCTGAAGTGATGACTATATGTTGTTACTTCGGCTTTTTTAGTTTGTCATAAATTAAACAGAATTACTTTTACAATTTGATTAATATTTGAGAGATATTACTAGAATTTTAGTGGTTGATTGCTCTAAGTGTTTTTTCTCATGTATTCAACTCAGATTTGTTATGATAACAGGGTATAATACATCAAAAAGGTGAGGCGATATTTATGGAGGTTAAAACATTTTATAATGGAAACACGATGCCACAAATTGGTTTAGGGACATTTCGTGTGGAAAATGATGAAAATTGCATGGAAAGTGTTAAGTATGCCATTGAACAAGGATATCGTAGTATTGATACCGCAAAAGTTTATGGGAATGAAGAACAAGTAGGTGCTGGCATTCGTGCCGGATTGGAGTCAACTGGTATTGCTAGAGAAGACTTATTTATTACTTCAAAATTATATTTTGAGGATTTCGGTCGTGAAAATGTAGCAGCTGCTTACGAAGCTAGTTTATCTAGATTAGGTTTAAAATACTTAGATTTGTATCTAGTACATTGGCCAGGTACGAACGAAGCCGTAATGGTTGATACATGGAAAGGTATGGAAGATTTATATAAAAATAATAAAGTTAAAAATATAGGTGTCAGCAATTTTGAACCTGAACATTTGGAAGCTTTGTTGGCACAAGTGTCAATTAAACCTGTAATTAATCAGGTTGAATATCATCCATATTTAACGCAACATAAATTGAAATTATATTTGGCAGCACAACATATCGTGATGGAATCTTGGTCACCATTGATGAATGCACAAATTTTAAATGATGAGACAATTAAAGACATTGCTCAAGAATTAGGAAAGTCACCTGCCCAAGTTGTTTTAAGATGGAATGTGCAGCATGGTGTGGTTACAATCCCTAAATCGGTAACACCAAACAGAATCTCTGAAAACTTCCAAATATTTGATTTCGAATTATCAGATGAACAAATGACGCGAATTGATGGTTTAAATCAAGATAAGAGAATTGGACCTGATCCAAAAACTTTTGAAGGATAGATTAAAATCACTCAACTGATGAAAAGGTTAGATGGATTGTCACAGGCTGGGACATAAATCAATGTTCTATGCTCTACGAAGTTATATTGGCAGTAGTTGACTGAACGAAAATGCGCTTGTAACAAGCTTTTTTCAATTCTAGTCAACCTTGCCGGGGTGGGACGACGAAATAAATTTTGAGAAAATATCATTTCTGTCCCACTCCCTTTATTTTCGACTAGTTTGGAGAATTTATTGACATTCACATTATTTAAACGGTAACAAAGATTATTGAAATTTGGTAGGCATTTTATGGTGCTAAAAAATTTGCATGAAAATTAAAAAATGCTTCGTTCAGGAAGGTGTCGTAATTTACCTATTTGCTGAATGAAGCATTTTATTTTTAAATATGATAGCCAATATAACAAGCTATAAATCCAATGATGAATTGTAAAAGTGAATAATTGAGAAAAAGGTTAATATTAAATTTTGGCGTCATCATTAGTGTAAGTTCCTTGGCTAACGTTGAGAAAGTTGTTAAGCCACCTAAAAAACCGGTAACAAAGAACGCAGGGAACCATGAGATTGAAATTGATAAGCCTATATTTAATCCAATTAAAAAACTACCAACTAGATTTACTATCAATGTTGCGATAGGTAACTTTGAAGTAAATTTATGATTAAAATAATCAGTAATGGCACTTCTAGTAATTGCACCGAAACCGCCGCCAATCATGACTAAAATGATTGATATCATGATAAACCACCACCTAGTTTTATACCGACGTAACATAACAAAATACCAAAGACATAACTTGTTACAGCATATAGTAGTAAAGTTATAAATTGTTGATGATCAAACATATGTATTAATTCTAATTGAAATGTTGAAAAAGTCGTTAAAGCACCAAGAAAACCAGTCGTAATAGCTTTTTTTAGCGTCGGATGGTTTGAAAAAAATGCAATTGTTAAGGCTGTTAGCAATCCCATTACAAAGGCACCAGTCAAATTGGCTATCAGTGTTCCGATTGGAAAACCTCCGTCAGTATTCAGAAAAGAAATGAGGTAACGTAATAAAGCGCCTAAAGCACCACCGATAAAAATATATACATATTGCATTTGGTTCACCTCGAAAAGAAGTAGTTTGAATTTAAAAAAGAGGTTTTGGCAACGCGACGACAAAAATTGTCGATGCATTATCAAACCTCATTATATGTTATATCTTGTTGTATAACTATAGCGATTAGATGTATAGTTATGATTTCGAAAATCTAATATTTTTTATACGCAACAACGTCATCAAATTGTTTTACTCATTATAGCATGATACATTGTATTGTTTTGTATTAAGGCTACATTGACATTTTATCTTTTTTAAATAAAACCGAATGTACGAACAATTGAAAAGATATGTACTAAAATAACAATTAGAATAATCCAAGGCAAACTTTTACTCGCAATTCTAATCCAATCTGCATCAGGCTTTAGTGATTTAATTGAACGATCTGCAAAAATTATAGACAAAATTAGTACAATTGAGTTAATAACACTGCAGAAAAGTATTAATTTAATAAAAGAATTAAAAAGTCCACTTAGGAAAACGTTATTTGTATTAAAGAAAAAGCTTAAAATAATCATTAAGCTAGATAAGTAAAAGTATTTTTTTGAACGAGACATGCTAGACCTCCTGGATGGTTATCATTTACATATCGTATCATAAACAATCATAAAACAATAGTTTTATTAACTTGTAGACACAATGTTTACTAAAGTCATTTTTTAAAAATATAGGCAAAAAATTAGCTATATATTATAAAAGCGTGATATAAATGTTTTATATAACAAAGAAATAAAAATCATTTTTTACAAATGGTTGTAAGAAAAAGACATGCAGATGTTGTTAAAATTTTAATAAGAATCAAGGAGGCAATATTATATGGCTAAACTAAATGTAGAAGTATTTGCGGACGGTGCAGATATTGAAGAAATGAAAGCAGCTTATAAAAACAAACAAGTGGATGGTTTTACAACAAATCCTAGTTTAATGGCGAAAGCGGGCGTAACAGATTACAAAGCTTTTGCTGAAGAAGCTGTGAAAGAAATTCCAGATGCTTCAATTTCATTTGAAGTATTTGCAGACGATTTAGAAACTATGGAAAAAGAAGCAGCAATTCTAAAACAATATGGCGAAAATGTATTTGTTAAAATTCCTATTGTAAATACAAAAGGTGAATCAACGATTCCTTTAATTAAAAAGCTTTCAGCTGACAATGTGAGATTAAACGTTACGGCTGTTTACACAATTGAACAAGTTAAAGAAATAACTGAAGCAGTAACTGAAGGTGTGCCAACATATGTTTCAGTATTTGCAGGACGTATTGCAGATACAGGCGTAGATCCATTACCATTAATGAAAGAGGCTGTAAAAGTTACGCATAGTAAAGACGGCGTTAAATTATTATGGGCAAGTTGCCGCGAATTATTCAATGTGATTCAAGCTGATGAAATTGGTGCAGATATTATTACATGCCCTGCAGATGTTGTGAAAAAAGTGAATACAAACTTAGGTCGCGATATTAACGAATTATCAGTAGATACAGTTAAAGGCTTTGCGAAAGATATTCAATCTTCAGGTCTTTCTATTCTATAATATATAAATATATTTAAACACTTATAGGCATTGTGCTTATGGGGGTTTTTCCATAATAGTTATTAATGAAGAAGAAGTCAAAATTCAGCTAAGTAAAAGCTCGAGTTATAAAAAAGTCTAAATTGATTCAACAGGAGTAGAAAAGGAAATTAGTCTCGCATATTTTAGAAAATGAATAAAAACAATTACTATATGCAACTTAAGAATTAAATATTATTTAAGCCACATACCTATTAGAGTACAAAATATACAAGTTGTACTTATATCTAGGTATGTGACTTTTGATTTTAAGCGTAAAGCAAAAGTTTTTATGTTTGTATTAGTTCTAAATTATTTTGCACTTGATGACACGTATTTTTGAGTTTAAGTGGTGACTCAAGTTCAATAAAATAAATATCAGATAGATAATTTGAAAATAATATGAAAGGTTATCTCAAAATTATCCCCATATTATAAAGAGCAGAGCTAACAAGTTATTTAAGAAGTGCATGAATATTACCACTTCTAATCGTTTTGTTTTTATATAAATTATACCAAAAATCAAACCAGAATATAAGTAAGGTAAATAACCAATCCAAGTGTCAGATTCGTGTAATGATGCAAAAACTAAACTAGACACAATTAACCCTAAAAACAAGTGTTTTCTGAAGATAACCCTTATTATCATACCGCGAAAAACAATTTCTTCCACAATAGCGGGGATGATGGTAACAGTGAAAATAGAAATATAGAATGGTGTATTTCGTATTTCTTGCTCTAATTGTTGTTCATTTGCCGGTACGTCATGAAAATATAAATAAAGATTATCTAACCCATAAATTAATAGTGCACCGCCTATAATATAAATAACTTGAGACAATGTTAATTTTTTAAAAGAGAATAAATTGATTTTGAATAGCCTCAATAGAATTAAACCTACTAATACAATTAGCATGCTATAAAGTAAATGTACTTCACTGACAACTATGCCGATAAATAAAATGATAGTAATAAAAAATGCTGCCATTAAAGTTAAAAAATAATTTCCTCGTGTAACCGATAAATCATCGTAAAAAAAGTCTTTGAATTTTTGCATGCTAAATCCTTTCTTTTCATTTTTTAAAATTATTTTGAATGCAATATGTTTAAGGATAGATTCATTATATATGAAACATATATACGATTAAAATTTATCATTGTACCTACCTAAAAAGCATTAGTTTGGAAAATTAGCAGACTGTATTTTAGCGTCAAATCACCATAAATGAAATTGTAATATGGATTTTTGTAGATTTGATACATATATTTCTGTAAAATATATAAAATACACTTTCAATTGACGCTAATGTTTAAAATTACGTCAATATTATAAAGGAGAGAAATCCTTAATTATGAATAAAGCATCATTTGATAAAAAAGTTAAAAAGCAATTATGGTTTTTGAACAAGAAGGAGAAACAAGCATTAGATCAACGATTGTCTTCTATATCTGATGATGACAGCGTTAACTTAAATAAGCCTGTTACCTTTGCTAATGCTTACTTAAGACAAAATGTATTTCGAAATAAAGAAACAAAAAGTTATAGTATGTTTGTTACATTAGTAGTGATGATGTTTGCTTATGTTGCTTTATTAGGCTTGTTTTTATTTGGGCTAATTACAAGTCTATCTGGCGTACAATTTTTCGTTAGTCCTAAGGTAGATTTATCAACAACTGTTGTTATTTTAACAATTATTGGAGCGATTTTATTAATGATTGTTAGCATATATTTTATAAAAATTGTGACATCATACTTTACTAAGAAACTTTTAGAAATTAAATTTAATTCGAAATAGTATTTTCAATGAAGTGCTTCAAAGCTAAACTTTCATGACATTTTTTTGAAACTAGAGAAAATGGCTCATCAACTTCTAGCTGAATGCCTTCTTGAAAATGTATTAATGTTGAATTCTCTATGGCAGTCATACCAACAATATAATGTGCATTGATATAAATTTGTATCGGTGCACGTTTATGTTTTAACGGAAAAAGTATAGTTTTTGGGTTGATGTAAATAGGAACCAGTTTATTAATATTTAGTATGTTTTTTGCAGTCTCAATTAGCACACTTTGTGATGATAAATGCAATTTCGCATAATATGAAACGAGTTTGTTAATTGGAACTTTAAGAATGTAATCGCAATGTAAAAAGACACAATTTGTTTCGAGATGGTTTGAAGTAGCAGTTTGGATATAAAGTAGATATTTAGTAGAATTGTCTTGCAAATATAGTACTCCTCGTATAATAAGTTGTTAATTTAATGGTTAAAATAAATTTATATGAAGATGTTAGGGTGTTTCAACATCATTAACACATCGACCGAAATTTCACAATAAACTAATTAAAATTATGTTGGCATTTACGCTTAACGGACATCTTAATTAATTTAATCGTTGAAAGCGATAATGACATGATTTCAGCAATTTCAAATTGCTTGTATCCTTCAAGGTATAGTTTGAGCCATAGTCTTTCTCTTTGATTTAAAAGCTTGAAGATATCTTGTAAACGAAGGTCATGTTCATTAAAGTATGTTGGTTGTTCAGTTAATGTTGGTGAATTATTCTCACATAAAATGACATCTTTTAATTGATTTTGTTGTCTGAATAAATCGATAAGGTAAAAATTTAATCGAGTGAATAAAAAAGAGGATAAAGATTGCTTGCTTGAGGGTTTATATATCTGACTCAATTGCCACATTTTTATCAAGAGTAGTTGATAATACTCATCATAATTATAGCTAATATTATATTTTTTTAAAAGATGGTGTATGATTTTGTGGTGTTTGTTGTATACGTCATTAAATTTCAAGTAGTCATTCTCCAAGTTATACGTATAACAAATATTTCCGGATAAAGTTAGAATAAAATATTTAGAAAAATCATTCATTTGCGTAATCGCTAAATTAAGTGTTAAATATAAGACATAAGTAATTAATTTAATGTGATATGATGTATTATTACTCTGCTAAATAGTAGATAGAACAAAATTTGTAATCGGGAGGTAACAATGGATTACGCACATTTAAATTTAGAACATTTTTTTGCACGAAACGACGATTTAGATGTTATAAGAGATCGCGCTGATTTCGTGATGATAAATAACTTCACTAATGAAATGATGTATCGTGATGGTCAAATTGAAGGTACGATTGATTTAAATCAGTACTATTATAAAAATAGATCAAATGCAGCAAGTTTTATTATGATGGATTATAAAAAAGAAACTAAGTAAACGAACAAGAGAATTTTTTGTTTTTTAATACGTGAATAATAAGATTATTGATATAAAGGTTTTCAAAGGTTATACAAAAAGAAAAAACATTTATGATTCGTAAATCAACGTAAAGTAATGTTGATAAATGGTTTAAAACGTTTCATTTACATTACTGTTTATTTATGAATATGTAACAATGCATAGATAAAATTGTTAAACGGTTTTAATAATGTTAAACTTTATTATCGTAATCAAACTGAATGTATAACAACAATGACCTAAGAGGTGTGGATATGAATAAACACAAGAAAGGTTCTATTTTTGGAATAATAGGACTTGTTGTCATATTTGCTGTTGTCTCATTTTTATTTTTCTCAATGATATCCGATCAGATATTTTTCAAACATGTTAAATCCGACATTAAGATTGAAAAGTTAAATGTTACATTAAACGATGCAGCAAAGAAACAAATAAATAATTATACGAGTCAACAGGTATCAAATAAAAAGAATGATGCATGGAGAGATGCATCTGCAACTGAAATTAAAAGTGCAATGGATAGCGGTACTTTTATCGATAATGAAAAGCAAAAATATCAATTTTTAGATTTATCAAAGTATCAAGGGATTGATAAAAATAGAATTAAACGTATGTTAGTAGATAGACCAACGTTATTGAAACATACGGATGATTTCTTAAAAGCTGCTAAAGATAAGCACGTTAACGAAGTTTATTTAATTTCACATGCATTATTAGAAACTGGCGCAGTTAAAAGTGAATTAGCTAATGGAGTCGAAATTGATGGCAAAAAATACTACAATTTCTATGGAGTAGGAGCCCTTGATAAAGACCCAATTAAAACAGGTGCAGAATATGCTAAAAAGCATGGTTGGGATACACCTGAAAAAGCTATTTCAGGCGGTGCTGATTTCATTCATAAGCACTTCTTATCAAGCACAGATCAAAATACATTGTATAGTATGAGATGGAATCCAAAAAATCCAGGAGAACATCAATATGCTACTGATATTAAGTGGGCAGAAAGTAATGCAACAATTATCGCTGACTTTTATAAGAACATGAAGACTGAAGGAAAATACTTCAAATACTTTGTGTATAAAGATGACAGTAAACATTTGAATAAGTAATTTGATAGAGTTAAGTTATGATATAACTTGCTCAAGTATAAAAAGACGCTTTCTATCGCAATAAATAGAAAGCGTCTTTTTATTAATTAAAATATGATAAGTGTTAGATACAACCCTATGAGGGTTATAAATAGTACTGGAATTGTAATGATGATACCGGTTTTAAAGTATGTGCCCCAAGAAATCTTAACATCTTTTTGTGTTAAGACGTGTAACCACAGTAATGTAGCTAGAGAGCCTATCGGTGTAATTTTTGGACCTAAATCAGAACCGATAACATTCGCATAAATTAGGCCTTCTTTTAACATGCCATGGACATTTGATTGACCAATAGCAATCGCATCTATTAAAACTGTAGGCATATTATTCATTATTGATGATAAAAACGCTGAAATGAAGCCCATTCCCAAAATAGTGCTAAATAGACCGTAATTGGAAATATATTCTAATATTTTAGCCAATATTAAAGTAATGCCAGCATTTCTTAAGCCGAATACGACGATATACATACCAATTGAAAATAATACTATATTCCAAGGTGCGCCCTTAATGACTTGCTTAATATTTAAAGCATTTGATTTACGAGCCAACATTAGAAAAATAAAAGCAATGATTCCAGTGAAAATTGATACCGGAATTTTAGTAAATTCACTGATAAGATAGCCGAAAAGTAATATAACTAGCACAATCCATGAAATTTTAAATAGCTTTAAATCATTAATGGCATCTTTAGGATGCTTTATATTATTATCATCAAACGTTTTAGGTATCGCCTTTCTAAAATATAACCACAATACTATAATACTTGCTAAAAGTGAGAATAAATTAGGTATAATCATTCTACTAAAATATCGAATGAATCCTATATGAAAATAATCAGCAGATATAATATTCACTAGATTGCTCACGATCAAAGGTAAAGAAGTTGTGTCAGCTATAAAACCACTCGCAATAATAAAAGGGAATATGGCCCGCTTACTAAAACCTATATTTTTAACCATCGCTAATACAATAGGCGTTAAGATTAACGCTGCGCCATCATTTGCGAAAAATGCAGCAACAATGGCACCCAATAATATGATATAAACGAACATTTTTAAACCATTGCCTTTTGAAGCATGAAGCATGTGAATAGCTGACCATTCGAATAATCCAACTTTATCTAATATTAATGAAATAAGAATGACTGAGACAAAAGTCAAAGTAGCATTCCAAACAATACCTGTTACTTCGAAAACATCGGAAAAACTTACAACACCAGTAATAACAGCAATAAAGGCACCAGTTAATGCGGTAATGCCAATATCTAGGCCTTTAGGTTGCCATAATACAAATAATAAAGTTACTAGAAAAATGAGTGTCGCTAAAGTTGTCATCATTAGCATTCACCAGTCTTAAGGTTATGACAAATACATCGTTGGTTAGAGGTATGAACCTTTGACAAGTTATTAATTACGGACTCAAAAATATTATGATTAAGCTGGTATAAATGTTTATTTCCGATTTTTCGTGTCGTAACTAAGTTGGTTTTTACTAATGCTTTCATATGATAGCTAAGTGTAGGTTGAGAGAATTGAAAATGTGCTAACAAATCACAAGCGCATAACTCTCCACAAGAAAGTAAATCTAGTATTTCTAATCTGCTTGAATCTGATAAAACTTTTAAAAATGTTGCTAGTTCTTTATACGTCATAACATACCTCCTAGACGTTAAATAGATTATCATCTATATAGATGAATGTCTATGTTCCTTTGGTATATTACACGATATGACTATGTAATTTAAATTTGGTTTTAGTATTAAAAGGGTATTAAAGATAAATTATAGATATTGATTTTGCAAAATATACTCTTTGTTTTGCATTGAAAAAGGTGATTAGCCATATCTTGAGTGTATGGCCAATCACCTTAGTTGAATTTATTTTGTAATCAAGGGTATTGATTAAGAAGCTTTGTTTTTACGACTAAAAATCATAAATAGAATTACTAATGAGATTAATATCTTTGCTATAAATTTCAATTTAATTCACCTCGTTAAAAATATTTTAACACAAACACTAAGGTTGATATTAAATGAAAAGTTTTAAATGGTTTAATGGTTGTGAAAGTGAAATAATAGCTTGCCTTAATAAATTTTATTAAAAATACCAAATTGCTATAATTATAGGTAATAGTTTAAATATAATATTTTGAATTACAAAAGGATGGATGATATATGCGTGTAGCAATAATAGGCATGGGAACTGCTGGTGTAAGTGTATTGAGAGAGTTAGTTAAGCACCCGAAGTTTAATCAATTAGATATAGATTTATACGATGATAAAGTAAATATGGGACAGGGCGTACCATTTCAAAATGATAGTTCTGAGCTGCTAATTAATATGCCTTCGAAAAAGATGAGTTTAAATTTAGATGATGAGACTGAATTTTGGAAGTGGTATAAACAACAAACTGATTTTAATTTTGATGAACCTGCATATTTACCGAGATTTGTATTCGGACATTATATGAAATCTTATTTATCTATGTTCACGAAAAAATATCCAAATATATCAACTAATTATAATAAAGTTCAAGAGATTTATACAAATTCTAATATCGATGAAACGAATTTAACTTATTACATATGTACTACAAATTCAGAACAATCATGGCAAGCGTACGATTATGTATTTTTAACATGTGGTACATTTGCCTACCATGATCCATATAACTTAAAGGGTAAAAAAGGATATATCGCTACGCCTTATCCAACATATAATACGTTAGACGAAGTAAATGAACTGGACGATATTGCGATTATTGGTACAGGCCTTGCCAGTTTAGATGTTGTCCGTTATGTTGCTGCTCATCATCCGAAATTACCAATTACTATGACGAGTCGTTCTGCTCATTTACCAAGTGTAAGAGGTACAATGATAGACGTGACATTCAAGTACTTAACTAAAGACAAATTAAATGACATTAAAAAACATCATTTCGGCAATGCACCGCTTGATACTTTAGTTTCTTTATTTTTAAAAGAATGTGCTGAATATGACATTGATTTTAAAAAATTAGTATATAGACGTACAGGAAATCATATTGCAGATTTGAAGTATGATTTAGCGCGTCCAACAGAAATGGGCATTTTCCAAAGTATGATTGAACATTTGAAAGAGAATTTAAATTGGATATGGAATAGCTTAAGTATTGAAGACCAACATCAATTTAATCAAAAATACTCAAAGATGATTCAATTAAATTCAAATCCAATGCCTCCAAGAACTGCTGAACTAATTATTGAATTAATAGAAAATAAGTCTTTAATTTTGAAAAAAGATTTAGAAGATGTGAAACATGATGGCAAGTTGTATTATTTTTCATACAAAAACCAAGAATCAGTAGACATATATAATGTTGTCATTAACGCGACAGGTGCAAAAAGTCATTTAAATGAATTGGATCAAGATGATCAATTAATTAAAAATCTTGAAAATAGACAAATTGTACAAGCACACCCAATGGGAGGCATACAAATCATTCCGGAAACCAATCAAGTTATTAGTCCAAGGTTTGGAACATTAACAAATATGATTGCGATAGGTCAAATGACAAACGGTGTTAATAAACTACGAAATGGTGTGAAAATGATTGTAGAACAAGTTGCGCATAAAGTATCTCAATTATATGATGCTTTAGAATCGAATGAGCAACAACAGCGCAGTGACAATCAATAATTTGTAACTAGAAGATAATAAAGAGAACGCTCTATAGAGACGAATTGAAGGTTTGATTTTAATGTCTGTTAGTAAGAATCATATCAATGAGATGCCTATAGTACTCAGATTATATTAAATTAAAACCGTCATTAATTGTTTTTTCAGAAAACATATAGTATCATTTTAAATGTAGTTGACATACTACGTACTCAAATAATCTATAACAATTTCATATATAATTCTTTCGGGGCAGGGTGAAATTCCCAACCGGCAGTAAATAAAGCCTGCGACCTGCTAATATGTTTCATATTAGTGGCTGATCTAGTGAGATTCTAGAGCCGACAGTTAAAGTCTGGATGGGAGAAAGAATGTTAATTATCGACAAAGATAATGTAGCGTATTTGTAAAAATGTGTACAAATAGGCTTATTTAACGATAAATTTTTCTCCTTGCATCTTAATTCATGATGTGAGGATTTTTGTTTATAGAGGTGATCATTTGAGTCAATTTATGGATTATGCGATTCAACTTGCAAATATGGTACAAGGTCAAACAGGTGTTAATCCACCCGTTGGCGCTGTTGTAGTTAAAGAAGGTAGGATTGTTGGTATTGGTGCACACTTGAGAAAAGGTGACAAGCATGCGGAGGTTCAAGCACTTGATATGGCACAACAAAATGCTGAAGGTGCGACGATTTATATTACGTTAGAGCCATGTAGTCATTTTGGTTCAACACCACCCTGTGTTAACAAAATTATTGATTGTAAGATAACTAAAGTAGTTTACGCAACAAAAGACAATTCGTTAGACACACATGGTGATGAGACGTTACGGGCTCACGGTATTGAGGTTGAATGCGTTGATGATGAACGGGCATCACAATTATACCAAGACTTTTTTAAAGCAAAAGCAAAGCAACTGCCACAAATTACAGTGAAAGTATCTGCAAGTTTAGATGGTAAACAAGCGAATGATAATGGACAAAGTCAATGGATTACTAACAAAGAGGTTAAACAAGATGTCTATAAGTTAAGACATCGACACGACGCAGTGTTAACTGGAAGACGTACAGTTGAATTAGATGATCCACAATATACTACACGTATTCAAGATGGAAAAAACCCTATAAAAGTAATATTGTCTAAGTCTGGGAATATTCATTTTAATCAGCAAATTTATCAAGATGAATCAACACCAATTTGGATATATACTGAAAATCCAAATTTAACAACCAATCAAACACATATTGAAATTATTTACTTGAAGTCTTGCGATTTAACAACAATTCTTCACAATTTATATAAAAGAGGAGTTGGAACTTTGCTAGTCGAGGCAGGTCCAACCACTACTTCAGAATTTCTCCAATCTAATTATATAGATGAATTTATTCTCTATTATGCCCCGAAATTAATTGGCGGATCTGGAAATTATCAATTTTATCAAACAAATGATGTGATTGAGATACCAGATGCGAACCAATTTGAAATTGTTCATTCCGAGTTATTAAATCAAAATGTTAAATTAACTTTACGAAAGAAGTGATGATGCATGTTTACTGGCATCGTTGAAGAAATAGGTGTCGTTAAAAGTGTTCAAATTCGTCAATCAGTCAGGACGATTGAAATCGAAGCACATAAGATTACGGCAGATATGCATATTGGTGATTCCATCAGTGTTAATGGTGCATGTTTAACAGTGATTGATTTTGATCAGACATCTTTTACTGTTCAAGTAATTAAAGGCACTGAAAATAAAACCTATTTAGCAGATGTTAAGCGACAATCAGAAGTAAATTTAGAGCGTGCCATGAGTGGTAACGGTAGGTTTGGTGGACATTTTGTCCTCGGTCATGTAGATGAACTAGGAACAGTTTCAAAAATAAATGAAACAGCCAATGCCAAAATTATTACGATTCAATGTAGCCAACATATTAATAATCAGTTAGTTAAGCAAGGGTCTATTACTGTGGATGGTGTAAGTCTAACGGTATTTGATAAGCATGATAACAGTTTTGACATTCATCTTATTCCAGAAACGAGGCGTTCAACGATTTTATCATCCAAAAAATTAGGAGATAAAGTACATTTAGAAACAGACGTTTTGTTTAAATATGTTGAAAATATTTTAAATAAAGATAAAGACCAATTATCTGTAGATAAATTAAGAGCATTTGGTTTTTAGGAGGGGTAGCATGCAATTCGATAATATTGACAGTGCTTTAATGGCTTTAAAAAATGGAGAAACAATTATTGTAGTAGATGATGAGAATCGTGAAAATGAAGGTGATTTAGTAGCGGTCACTGAATGGATGAACGATAATACCATTAATTTTATGGCGAAAGAAGCAAGGGGATTAATATGCGCACCAGTGTCTAAAGATATTGCACAACGTTTGGATTTGGTACAAATGGTTGATGATAACTCCGACATCTTTGGTACGCAATTTACAGTAAGTATTGATCATGTAGATACAACAACAGGAATTAGTGCTTATGAACGTACATTGACTGCCAAAAAGCTCATTGATCCTAGTAGTGAAGCTAAAGATTTTAATCGTCCTGGTCATTTATTTCCATTAGTAGCACAAGATAAAGGCGTATTAGCTAGAAATGGACACACAGAAGCGGCTGTTGATTTAGCTAAACTTACTGGTGCCAAGCCCGCTGGTGTCATTTGTGAGATTATGAATGATGACGGCACGATGGCGAAAGGACAAGATTTACAAAAGTTTAAAGAAAAACATCAATTAAAGATGATTACGATTGATGATTTAATTGAATATCGTAAAAAATTAGAACCAGAAATTGAATTTAAGGCAAAAGTGAAAATGCCTACAGATTTCGGAACATTTGATATGTATGGTTTTAAAGCGACTTACACAGATGAAGAGATAGTTGTACTGACAAAAGGTGCAATTCGACAACATGAAAATGTACGCTTACATTCTGCGTGCCTTACAGGCGATATTTTCCATAGTCAACGTTGTGATTGTGGTGCTCAACTTGAATCGTCTATGAAGTATATCAATGAACATGGTGGCATGATTATTTATCTACCTCAAGAAGGTCGTGGCATAGGATTGTTAAACAAATTACGCGCATATGAATTAATTGAGCAAGGATATGATACAGTAACTGCAAATTTAGCATTAGGTTTTGATGAAGATTTGCGAGATTATCATATTGCTGCACAGATTTTAAAATATTTTAACATCGAACATATCAATTTATTAAGTAATAATCCAAGTAAATTTGAGGGATTAAAACAATATGGCATTGATATTGCAGAAAGAATTGAAGTTATCGTACCAGAAACGGTACATAATCATGATTATATGGAAACGAAAAAAATAAAAATGGGTCATTTAATATAGGAGGATTTTAACATGAATTTTGAAGGTAAATTAATTGGAAAAGATTTGAAAGTTGCAATCGTAGTTAGTCGATTTAATGATTTTATCACTGGAAGATTACTTGAAGGTGCAAAAGATACTTTGATTCGACATGATGTTAATGAAGACAATATTGATGTAGCATTTGTGCCAGGTGCGTTTGAAATTCCTTTAGTAGCTAAAAAATTAGCCTCATCAGGAAATTATGATGCAATAATTACATTAGGATGCGTAATTCGCGGTGCTACGTCTCATTATGATTATGTTTGTAATGAAGTCGCGAAAGGTGTTTCTAAAGTAAATGATCAAACTAATGTACCAGTCATATTTGGTATTTTAACGACTGAAAGTATTGAACAAGCTGTGGAAAGAGCAGGTACGAAAGCTGGTAATAAAGGTGCCGAAGCAGCAGTAAGTGCAATTGAAATGGCTAATTTATTAAAATCTATAAAAGCATAGAGCACTGTTGTGAGTTCATAATCAAAGATTTATAAATGTTTCAGAACTGCCAATATAACATTTAGGAGCCTAGAACATTGATTATTGTTCCAGACTCCTAAATTATTGTTTATGTCTTGCTCTATTTACGGCATAATTTTTTAATTGTACTTAAACCTAACATAACTGTAGCTCCTAAAGCTGCAATTATGCCAACACGTTTTAAGCCAGCAGGTTTCACAAATTCTTTTACAGCAAGAGATAGGTTTTGTGGGCGTTCTGCTAATCTTCTCATAAAATACGCAAACCAATCATCGCCATAAGGTACATAAATAGTGAAATTATAGCCTTCATTTGCGATTTCTTCTGCTAACTCTGATCTAAAACCATAGAGCATTTGGAATTCCATACGATCTTTTTCAATGTGATTTTCTTTCATAAATTGTTTTACATGATTAATGATGCGATGGTCATGTGTTGCAATTGAAGTGAAATTGCGTGCGTTTAACAAACGTTGTTCAATTATTTTGATGTAATTTGCATCTACGTCTTCCTTAGATTGAAATGCAATTGATTCGTTTTCTTTATATGCACCTTTAACCAAACGTAATCGTAAATCTTGGTACTTATCAACTAATTCATGGCTATCGTATAAATATGCTTGAATTACAGTACCAACATTTCTAAATTCGCCTTTTAATCGATCTAAAACTTGAACAATTTGTTGCAGGCTAGCATATTTTTCAGTATCAATATTTATATGCATATTGTTGTAAGTATTTGCTTTAAGTAAAATCTCTCTTAAATTTTGGTAAGCTAATTCTAAGTCGAATTCTGCACCTAACTGACTCAATTTAACAGACATATGTGCCTTTACGCCATGTTGATGAAGCGCGTCCATAATTGTTAAAATTTGTTCTTTAGCATGATTACTTTCTTCAACTGTACCGACAAATTCCCCTAAATTGTCTACTGTAACAGCGATATTCTTGTCATTTAAGTATTCGATTGTATTAATTAACTCTGGAATTGTATTTCCGGCAACGACTTTATTGGCGCCCAAACGTGGGCCCACTTTTTTTGCTGCGTTGTTTAAAAAACTATTATTAGATAATCCGATAAAAAAATTCTTTAATAGTGCCATTGCTACTCCTCCAAACCCTTGTGTTTACAATAAGTTTAGCATGAAAAAAATATTCGAGAAAGCGTTTTCATAAAAAACAATCAAAAATAATTATGTATAATTACACTATCATTGATGTTGATTTCATTTATATATAATAATATGGACAACAATAATACTATAAATAGAAATCTACATAGTGAATTTGCTATAATTATGTTATTGAAGATTAATGAAAAAGGGGCAGTATAATAATGTGGAAGTGGGAAGCTGAAAATGATGCGAAAGGCGTCGTTGTTATTGCTCATAATATATTAGAACATACGGGAAGATATGCATATGTTATTACGATGTTAAGAAGAAATGGCTATCATGTGATTATGGGAGATTTGCCTGGTCAAGGTCAAACTTCAAGAGCTAATAAAGGACAAATTGAAAACTTTCAAACGTATCACGAAAGTTTGCTAGACTGGTTAAAGATAGCTAATGAATATAAAATTCCTACTTATGTATTAGGGGTAGGACTTGGCGGTTTGATTTTATTAAATTTACTTGAAAAAGTAGAATTGCCAATCGAGGGGATGATGTTAATTTCTCCTATGCTAGAACTTCAAAAGAATGGAAAAAATCGTAAAGATAAACTTGTTTCAAATATAGGTAAAATTTCAAAAGACACACGTTTTAATGTTGGTGTAGAACCAAAAGATTTAACACGTAATTTAGAAATTGTTGAAGAAACAGTTAACGATGGTTTAATGTTAAAAAAAGCAACGTATCATTGGTATAATACAATTAATGAGACGATGAAAGATACGATGGCTCATATTCATGACATTCAACCAATGCCAACGCTATTAATGTATGGAACGAAGGATTTAATTGTTGATACTAGGGCAATTGATGAGTTTAAAGAAAAATATCAAACACCTGAATTATATTTTAAAGCTTGGCAAGGTTTTTACCACGAGGTTCACAATGAGCCAGAACGCGATGAAGTAATGCGTTATATTCTGACTTTCTTAAATAACAGCGTCAATACAATGGGCTTTATTGTTGAAGATGACGAAATTGTAGAAATTTAATATTCTAAAAAGATGAGACAGTAGATGCTCATCTTTTTTTTAGAACTTTTTTAAGGTTGAGAATGTATATCACATTTTATACACATTTGATTTGTAAGAAATGTTTTGATTTATACAAATCATATCTTGAAAAATAACCAATTTAGCCTCATTCGGTTTGATTTAATTTGTTAAATTTAAGGCTAACTAATTAATTTAGTTTAATCAATTTTCATGAGAGTTATATGTAATAAAAATTCAATGCGTATCTTTTTTGAAGAAATATATGTAGAATTGTTGCAATTTAATGGTAATATTGATATATTTTCTTTGTATATAAATTATAAAATTAATATGTAATAGAGTGATTTGTTTTATGTACTATTATCTTATTTCTAAATATTAACTCTATTGATTATTGGTTTTTATACTTATTTAATTTTATTCAACTTTGACAATTGAATAGAAAGCAAGTTTATTTACACTTGTAGTTTTATGCATAAGTTAGCACATACAAGTTTCGGGATTGTTGGGATGTTTGTTAATACTTGTATGGTAGCTAAATATGTGATTATTAATTGGGAGATGTTTAGCATGAAAAAAGTAAATAACGACACTGTATTTGGGATTTTGCAATTAGAAACACTTTTGGGTGACATTAACTCAATTTTCAGCGAGATTGAAAGCGAATACAAAATGTCTAGAGAAGAAATTTTAATTTTACTAACTTTATGGCAAAAAGGTTCTATGACGCTTAAAGAAATGGACAGATTTGTTGAAGTTAAACCGTATAAGCGTACGAGAACGTATAATAATTTAGTTGAATTAGAATGGATTTACAAAGAGCGTCCTGTTGACGATGAAAGAACAGTTATTATTCATTTTAATGAAAAGTTACAACAAGAGAAAGTAGAGTTGTTGAATTTCATCAGTGATGCGATTGCAAGTAGAGCAACAGCAATGCAAAATAGTTTAAACGCAATTATTGCTGTGTAAGTTTAATAGCATAAAAAGAGGTTTTCATTAAGTTGAAAACCTCTTTTTGTTGTTGGTATTAATTTTTCAAATGTTGACTACTCAATCCTAAATTATAAATAGTATAGCGCAGCAAATGCTTAAGAAATTTTTTCTATGGCACAAATGAATGGAGCATGATTACGTTGGTTTAAAAATTGATATTGCAAAACTTGCGCATGCTTTTGATCTAAAGTACTCAAGTAATCAAGCAATGCATGCTTCTCAATTTGTCCTTCGCTATGACCATGATATATAACAAGTACAATAATACCTTCAATTGACATTAATGATAGCAATGAATTAATAGCTTGGATTGTCGTGTCAGGCTTTGTCACGATAGATTTATCACCTTTAGGCAAATAACCTAGGTTAAAGATGGCTGCATCAATATGACCTTTATGTGCATCATTTATATGATGTTCAATATTTTCATGTCCATCTTTTATTAAAGAAACATGATTGAAATCCTTAACTTTATCACGTGTATTTTCCAAAGCTAAATCTTGAATGTCGAAACCATAAACATGTCCTTCTGGTACTTGTTCGGCTAAAAATAAAGTGTCATTGCCGTTACCGCAAGTTGCGTCTACAACAATACTTTCTGGTGTTATATGTTGTTTAATAAGTGTTTTTGAAAAAGGGAGTATACGTTCTAATTTCATTGCTTCACCTTAGACTTGTAACGCAAGCCTTGATATGAATTTCTACGTGCTAATTCAGCATCGATGCCATTTAATACTTCCCATTTATTAACACTCCACATTGGACCGACCATGATATCTATTGGACCATCACCGGTAATTCGGTGAACGATCATTTCAGGGGGAATCACTTCTAATTGGTCCACAACTAGGTTTGTGTACTCTTCTTGAGTCATAAAAGTTAATAAACCTTTATCGTATTGTTTTACCATCGGTGTACCTTTTAACAAATGAAGTAAATGAATTTTAATACCTTGTACATCCATTTGTGCAACTTCTTTGGCAGTAGCCATCATCATGTCATAGTCTTCGCCAGGTAAGCCATTAATGATGTGTGTACATACATTGATATTATGCTTACGTAATTTTGCCACACCATCATAATAAGTTTTCATATCATGGGCACGATTGATTAAATCAGATGTTGATTGATGGATTGTTTGTAGTCCTAATTCAACCCATAAGTATGTTCGTTGATTCAAATCTGCTAAATATTCGACAACATCGTCTGGTAGACAGTCAGGACGCGTACCAATAGATAATCCTACAACACCCGGTTCTTTAAGTACAGGTTCGAATTTTTCTTTTAATACTTCAACTGGCGCATGTGTATTTGTAAATGCCTGAAAATAAGCAATATATTTTCCTTCGTGCCATTTCTCATGCATCTTTTCTTTAATTTCTTTAAATTGTACTGCGATTGAATCTGCACGATTACCTGCAAAGTCTCCGCTACCTGCAGCAGAACAAAATGTACATCCACCATGTGCTACAGTGCCATCGCGGTTAGGACAGTCAAACCCGCCATCCAATGCAACTTTAAATATTTTTTGTCCAAATTTATTTTTTAAATGGTAATTCCATGTGTGATAACGTTTGTTTTCAAAAGCGTATTGGAAATGATTGCCCATATGTCATTTTCCTTTCTATAAAAAAAGAGTTCTAAGTACAGATTTTAACATATTTTAATGTTATAGTGTTTATTATAGTTTGACAAAAAAGAGAGAGGAACTATGAAATATGAATATACCTAAATCAGTCTGGTGGCTAGTAATTGGCATGGCGTTAAATATTACTGGTTCCAGTTTTTTGTGGCCTTTAAATACAATTTATATGAAACAAGAACTTGGAAAAAGTTTAACTGTTGCTGGTTTAGTGCTAATGATAAATTCATTTGGCATGGTTATTGGAAACTTATTAGGTGGTTCACTATTTGATAAATTAGGTGGATACAAGACGATTTTAATTGGAACTTTCACTTGTCTTTGTAGTACAACGCTACTTAATTTCTTTCACGGGTGGCCTTGGTATGCTGTATGGCTTGTAATGTTAGGGTTTGGTGGCGGAATGATTATTCCTGCGATATACGCTATGGCTGGAGCAGTGTGGCCAAATGGCGGAAGACAAACGTTTAATGCGATATACTTAGCGCAAAATATTGGTGTGGCTGTCGGTGCTGCAATGGGCGGCTTTGTCGCAGAATTTAGCTTTAACTATATCTTTTTAGCCAATCTTATTATGTATGTTGTGTTTGCGCTTGTCGCGGTAACGCAATTTAATATTGAAATTAATGCGAAAGTTAAATATCCAACTCAATTAGATATTACTGGTAAAAAGAATAAAGCAAGATTTATTTCATTAGTACTAATTTGTGCAATGTTTGCAATTTGTTGGGTTGCATATATTCAATGGGAGTCTACAATCGCTTCATTTACACAATCTATTAATATTTCAATGGCACAATATAGTGTTTTATGGACAATTAACGGAATAATGATTTTAGTAGCACAACCATTAATTAAACCGATTCTCTATCTGTTAAAAGGAAACTTAAAGAAGCAAATGTTTGTCGGCATCATCATTTTTATGTTGTCGTTCTTTGTCACGAGTTTTGCCGAAAACTTTACAATATTTGTTGTCGGTATGATTATTTTAACTTTTGGAGAAATGTTTGTATGGCCAGCAGTTCCAACTATAGCCAATCAGTTAGCGCCAGATGGTAAGCAAGGACAGTACCAAGGTTTTGTGAATTCAGCTGCTACAGTAGGAAAAGCATTTGGTCCATTTCTTGGTGGTGTATTAGTTGATGCGTTTAATATGCGCATGATGTTTATCGGTATGATGCTACTACTTGTATTTGCATTAATATTATTAATGGTTTTCAAGGAGAATAATACGCAACCTAAAAAAATAGATGCATAATGAGTAAATAGAATTAACGTTATAGACTTGAAATAAATGTCGTTATAACATAATATTAATTTGTATAATTTAATTTCGTTTGGAGCTTTTCTACAGAAAGCTAGTGATGCTGAGAGCTAGTGTTAAGGACTAAATGTAAATCGTATTAATTTTAAATTGAATGAATGACATCTCTTACTATTAAAATGAGTGCACAATTTTTGTGAAATAGGGTGGTAACGCGGCAAATGTCGTCCCTATGTAAATAGAATAGTTAGAGGTGTCTTTTTTATTGAATAGGAGGAAATGTGTTGAATTACAACCACAATCAAATTGAAAAGAAATGGCAAGACTATTGGGACGAAAATAAAACATTTAAAACAAATGATAACTTAGGTCAAAAGAAATTTTATGCTTTAGACATGTTTCCATATCCATCAGGTGCTGGTTTACATGTTGGACATCCTGAGGGCTATACAGCAACAGATATCATTTCAAGATATAAAAGAATGCAAGGATATAATGTATTACATCCGATGGGGTGGGATGCATTCGGATTACCAGCAGAGCAATATGCTTTAGACACTGGCAACGACCCACGTGAATTTACAAAGAAAAATATCCAAACTTTTAAACGACAAATTAAAGAATTAGGGTTCAGTTATGATTGGGATCGTGAAGTTAATACAACAGATCCAGAATACTATAAATGGACACAGTGGATTTTCATACAGTTATATAACAAAGGTTTAGCATACGTTGATGAAGTTGCAGTTAACTGGTGTCCAGCATTAGGCACTGTTTTATCTAACGAAGAAGTGATTGATGGTGTCTCTGAACGTGGTGGACATCCAGTTTATCGTAAGCCGATGAAACAATGGGTACTTAAAATCACAGAATATGCAGATCAATTATTAGCAGATTTAGATGATTTAGATTGGCCTGAATCTTTAAAAGATATGCAGCGCAATTGGATTGGACGTTCTGAAGGGGCCAAAGTTTCATTTGATGTAGATAATACGGAAGCGGAAGGAAAAGTAGAAGTATTTACGACTAGACCAGATACAATCTATGGTGCATCATTCTTAGTCTTAAGTCCTGAACATGCATTAGTTAATTCAATTACAACTGATGAATATAAAGAAAAAGTAAAAGCTTATCAAACAGAAGCTTCTAAAAAGTCAGATTTAGAACGTACAGATTTAGCAAAAGATAAATCAGGTGTGTTTACTGGTGCATATGCAATTAATCCTTTATCTGGTGAAAAAGTACAAATTTGGATTGCTGATTATGTATTATCAACATATGGTACTGGAGCAATTATGGCAGTACCAGCGCATGATGACAGAGATTATGAATTTGCTAAAAAGTTTGATTTGCCAATCATTGAAGTCATCGAAGGTGGAAATGTTGAAGAAGCAGCATACACTGGTGAAGGTAAACATATTAATTCTGGTGAACTTGATGGTTTAGAAAATGAAGCGGCAATTACTAAAGCTATTCAATTATTAGAGCAAAAAGGTGCTGGCGAAAAGAAAGTTAATTACAAATTAAGAGATTGGTTATTCAGTCGTCAGCGTTATTGGGGCGAACCAATTCCTGTCATTCATTGGGAAGATGGAACAATGACAACTGTTCCTGAAGAAGAGCTACCATTGTTGTTACCTGAAACAGATGAAATCAAGCCATCAGGGACTGGTGAGTCTCCACTAGCTAATATTGATTCATTTGTAAATGTTGTAGATGAAAAAACAGGTATGAAAGGACGTCGTGAAACAAATACAATGCCACAATGGGCAGGTAGTTGTTGGTATTATTTACGTTACATCGATCCTAAAAATGAAAATATGTTAGCAGATCCTGAAAAATTAAAACATTGGTTACCTGTTGATTTATATATCGGTGGAGTAGAACATGCGGTTCTTCACTTATTATATGCAAGATTTTGGCATAAAGTCCTTTATGATTTGGGTATCGTACCTACTAAAGAACCTTTCCAAAAATTATTTAACCAAGGTATGATTTTAGGAGAAGGTAATGAGAAGATGAGTAAATCTAAAGGAAATGTAATCAATCCTGATGATATAGTACAGTCTCATGGTGCAGATACTTTACGTCTTTACGAAATGTTTATGGGACCTTTAGATGCTGCAATTGCATGGAGTGAAAAAGGATTAGATGGGTCTCGTCGATTCTTAGATCGCGTATGGCGTTTAATGGTAAATGAAGATGGAACATTGAGTTCAAAAATTGTAACTACAAATAATAAATCTTTAGATAAAGTTTATAACCAAACTGTTAAAAAGGTAACAGAAGACTTTGAAACATTAGGATTTAATACTGCTATTAGTCAATTAATGGTATTTATTAATGAGTGTTATAAAGTTGATGAAGTTTATAAACCTTACATTGAAGGCTTCGTTAAAATGTTAGCACCTATTGCACCACATATCGGTGAAGAATTATGGTCAAAATTAGGACATGAAGAGTCTATTACGTACCAACCTTGGCCAACTTATGACGAAGCACTACTTGTAGATGATGAAGTAGAAATCGTTGTTCAAGTAAATGGTAAATTGAGAGCTAAAATTAAAATTGCTAAAGATACATCAAAAGAAGAAATGCAAGAAATTGCCTTATCTAATGACAATGTTAAAGCGAGTATTGAAGGTAAAGACATCATGAAAGTCATCGCTGTTCCTCAAAAATTAGTCAATATTGTAGCTAAATAATGTTTTAAGGAGGACTTTGAAATGAAGTCAATTACTACAGATGAATTAAAAAACAAACTTTTAGAATCTAAACCAGTTCAAATTGTTGATGTTCGTACTGACGAAGAAACAGCAATGGGATATATTCCTAATGCAAAGTTGATTCCAATGGATACCATTCCGGATAATTTAAATTCATTTAATAAAAATGAAATATATTATATTGTATGTGCTGGTGGAGTTCGAAGCGCTAAAGTTGTAGAATATTTAGAGGCAAATGGCATTGATGCCGTAAATGTCGAAGGCGGCATGCACGCATGGGGCGATGAAGGTTTGGAAATAAAAAGTATTTAAAGTAGTGACATAATTTAAAATAATATTACATTTGTAATGACACCAAGTAACGTTTCGGTTGCTTGGTGTTTTTTGGTATGAATTACTTTCTGTTACAAAACAATCTAAAGCGTTCTTGTTATGTTTTATTAAGATTTTAATTACAAAACGGAAACTAAATTGTAATAAAATAAAACTTTATTTTATAAAATGATGATGATAAAATCGAGTGAACTTAAAATATTGTACAAAATAATATAGCTATAAACATAATGTGAGGGAGCGTATATTTTTAGCATAATTCTTAACAACACAGCAGAGAACAGACAACCAGGAGGAAAATGAAATGAATTTGTTAAAGAAAAATAAATATAGTATTAGGAAGTATAAAGTAGGCATATTCTCTACTTTAATCGGAACAGTTTTATTACTTTCAAACCCAAATGGTGCACAAGCCTTAACTACGGATAATAATGTACAAAGCGATACTAATCAAGCAACACCTGTAAATTCACAAGATAAAGATGTTGCTAATAATAGAGGTTTAGCAAATAGTGCGCAGAATACACCTAATCAATCTGCAACAACCAATCAAGCAACGAATCAAGCATTGGTTAATCATAATAATGGTAGTATAGTAAATCAAGCTACGCCAACATCAGTGCAATCAAGTACGCCTTCAGCACAAAACAATAATCATACAGATGGCAATACAACAGCAACTGAGACAGTGTCAAACGCTAATAATAATGATGTAGCGTCGAATAATACCACATTAAATGTACCAAATAAAACAAATGAAAATGGTTCAGGAGGACATCTAACTTTAAAGGAAATTCAAGAAGATGTTCGTCATTCTTCAGATAAACCAGAGCTAGTTGCAATTGCTGAACCAGCATCTAATAGACCGAAAAAGAGAAGTAGACGTGCGGCACCGGCAGATCCTAATGCAACTCCAGCAGATCCAGGGGCTGCAGCGGCAGGAAACGGTGGTGCACCAGTTGCAATTACAGCGCCATACACGCCTACAACTGATCCTAATGCCAATAATGCAGGACAAAATGCACCTAACGAAGTGCTGTCATTTGATGACAATAGTATTAGACCAAGTACCAACCGTTCTGTACCATCAGTAACAGTTGTTGATAATTTACCAGGCTTTACACTTATCAATGGTGGTAAAGTAGGTGTGCTAAGTCATGCGATGGTTAGAACAAGTATGTTTGAGGCTGGGAGCAACAGAACCTATCAGGCACAAGGCAATGTACTTGCATTAGGACGTATAAGCGGGACGGACGCTAGTAATCATGGAGATTTTAATGGTATTGAAAAATCTTTAACAGTAAATCCAAATTCTGAATTAATCTTTGAATTTAATACAATGCCAACTAAAAATGGTCAAGGCGCAACAAATGTTATTATCAAAAATGCTGATACTAATGATACGATTGCTGAAAAGACTGTTGAAGGCGGTCCAACTTTGCGTTTATTTAAAGTACCTGATAATGTGAGAAATCTCAAAATTCAATTTGTACCTAAAAATGACGCAATAACAGATGCGCGTGGCATTTATCAACTAAAAGATGGTTACAAATACTATAGCTTTGTTGACTCTATCGGACTTCATTCTGGGTCACATGTTTATGTTGAAAGACGAACAATGGAACCCACAGCAACGAATAATAAAGAATTTACAGTTACAACATCACTAAAAAATAATGGTAATTCTGGTGCTTCTTTAGACACAGATGAATTTGTTTATAAAATTCAATTACCTGAAGGGGTAGAATATGTGAACAATTCATTGACTAAAGATTTTCCAAGTAACAATTCAGGCGTTGATGTTAATGATATGAATGTTACATATGATGCGGCGAATCGAGTGATAACAATTAAAAGCACTGGTGGTGGCACAACGAATTCACCTGCACGACTAATGCCTGATAAAATATTGGATTTAAAGTATAAGTTGCGTGTTAATAATGTACCGACACCAAGAACAGTAACATTTAATGATACATTAACGTATAAAACATATACACAAGATTTCATTAATTCAGCTGCAGAAAGTCATACTGTAAGTACAAATCCATATACTATCGATATCATCATGAATAAAGATGCATTACAAGCCGAAGTTGACAGACGTATTCAACAAGCTGATTATACATTTGCATCATTAGATATCTTTAATGATCTTAAAAAACGTGCACAAACAATTTTAGCTGAAAATCGTAACAATGTACCATTAAATAAAAGAGTATCTCAAGCAGATATTGATACATTAACTAATCAGATGCAACATACTTTAATTCGAAGTGTTGATGCTGAAAATGCAGTAAATCAAAAAGCTGATCAAATGGAAGATTTAGTTAATCAAAATGATGAACTGACAGATGAAGAAAAACAAGCAGCAATACAAGTTATCGAGGAACATAAAGGCAATATTATTGGTGATATTGGTGATCAAACGACTGATGATGGCGTTACTAGAATCAAAGATCAAGGTATACAGACCTTAAGTGGGGATACTGCAACACCGGTTGTTAAACCAAATGCTAAAAAAGCAATACGTGATAAAGCAACGAAACAAAGGGAAATTATCAATGCAACACCAGATGCTACTGAAGACGAGATTCAAGATGCAATAAATCAATTAGCTACGGATGAAACAGATGCTATTGATAATGTTACGAATGCTACTACAAATGCTGACGTTGAAACAGCTAAAAATAATGGCATCAATACTATTGGATCAGTTGTTCCTCAAGTGACACATAAACAAGCTGCAAGAGATGCAATTAACCAAGCAACAGCAACGAAAAGACAACAAATAAATAGTAATAGAGAAGCAACTCAGGAAGAGAAAAATGCAGCATTGAACGAATTAACTCAAGCAACCAACCATGCTTTAGAACAAATCAATCAAGCAACAACAAATGCTGATGTTGATAACGCCAAAGGAGATGGTCTAAATGCCATTAATCCAATTGCTCCTGTAACTGTTGTTAAGCAAGCTGCAAGGGATGCCGTATCACATGATGCACAACAACATATCGCAGAGATCAATGCTAATCCTGATGCGACTCAAGAAGAAAGACAAGCAGCAATTGACAAAGTGAATGCTGCTGTAACTGCAGCAAACACAAACATTTTAAACGCTAATACCAATGCTGAAGTGGAACAAGTGAAGACAAATGCGATACAAGGAATACAAGCAATTACACCAGCTACAAAGGTAAAAACAGATGCAAAAAATGCCATCGATAAAAGTGCGGAAACGCAACATAATACGATATTTAATAATAATGATGCGACGCTCGAAGAACAACAAGCAGCACAACAATTACTTGATCAAGCTGTAGCCACAGCGAAGCAAAATATTAATGCAGCAGATACGAATCAAGAAGTTGCACAAGCAAAAGATCAGGGCACACAAAATATAGTAGTGATTCAACCGGCAACACAAGTTAAAACGGATGCTCGCAATGTTGTAAATGATAAAGCGCGAGAGGCGATAACAAATATCAATGCTACACCTGGCGCGACTCGAGAAGAGAAACAAGAAGCGATAAATCGTGTCAATACACTTAAAAATAGAGCATTAACTGATATTGGTGTGACATCTACTACTGCGATGGTCAATAGTATTAGAGACGATGCAGTCAATCAAATCGGCGCAGTTCAACCGCATGTAACGAAGAAACAAACTGCTACAGGTGTATTAAATGATTTAGCAACTGCTAAAAAGCAAGAAATTAATCAAAACACAAATGCAACAACTGAAGAAAAGCAAGTGGCTTTAAATCAAGTGGATCAAGAGTTAGCAACGGCAATTAATAATATAAATCAAGCTGATACAAATGCGGAAGTAGATCAAGCGCAACAATTAGGTACAAAAGCAATTAATGCGATTCAGCCAAATATTGTTAAAAAACCTGCAGCATTAGCACAAATCA
Source organism: Staphylococcus sp. EG-SA-18 (assembly GCF_017151825.1). Lineage (NCBI taxonomy): Bacteria > Bacillati > Bacillota > Bacilli > Caryophanales > Staphylococcaceae > Staphylococcus > Staphylococcus sp. EG-SA-18. Next base: position 37,202 of record NZ_JACYVY010000005.1, on the reverse strand, counting down.
ATCAGCATTATAATGCTAAATTAGCTGAAATCAATGCTACACCAGATGCAACGAATGATGAGAAAAATGCTGCGATCAATACTTTAAATCAAGACAGACAACAAGCTATTGAAAGTATTAAACAAGCTAACACAAATGCAGAAGTAGACCAAGCTGCGACAGTAGCAGAGAATAATATCGATGCTGTTCAAGTTGACGTAGTAAAAAAACAAGCAGCGCGAGATAAAATCACTGCTGAAGTGGCGAAGCGTATTGAAGCGGTTAAACAAACACCTAATGCAACTGACGAAGAAAAGCAGGCTGCTGTTAATCAAATCAATCAACTTAAAGATCAAGCATTTAATCAAATTAATCAAAACCAAACAAATGATCAGGTAGACACAACTACAAATCAAGCGTTAAATGCTATAGATAATGTTGAAGCTGAAGTAGTAATTAAACCAAAGGCAATTGCAGATATTGAAAAAGCTGTTAAAGAAAAGCAACAGCAAATTGATAATAGTCTTGATTCAACAGATAATGAGAAAGAAGTTGCTTCACAAGCATTAGCTAAAGAAAAAGAAAAAGCACTTGCAGCTATTGACCAAGCTCAAACGAATAGTCAGGTGAATCAAGCAGCAACAAATGGTGTATCAGCGATTAAAATTATTCAACCTGAAACAAAAGTTAAACCAGCTGCACGTGAAAAAATCAATCAAAAAGCGAATGAATTACGTGCTAAGATTAATCAGGATAAAGAAGCAACAGCAGAAGAAAGACAAGTAGCACTAGATAAAATCAATGAATTTGTAAATCAAGCCATGACAGATATTACGAATAATAGAACAAATCAACAAGTTGATGATACAACAAGTCAAGCGCTTGATAGCATTGCTTTAGTAGCGCCTGAACATATTGTTAGAGCAGCTGCTAGAGATGCAGTAAAGCAACAATATGAGGCTAAAAAGCAAGAAATAGAGCAAGCTGAACATGCGACTGATGAAGAAAAACAAGTTGCTTTAAATCAATTAGCGAATAATAAAAAACTTGCATTACAAAACATCAATCAAGCAGTAACGAATAATGATGTGAAACGTGTTGAAACAAATGGCATTGCTACACTAAAAGGTGTACAACCTCATATTGTAATTAAGCCTGAAGCACAACAAGCAATAAAAGCAAGTGCAGAAAATCAAGTAGAATCAATAAAAGATACACCACATGCAACAGTTGATGAATTAGATGAAGCGAATCAATTAATTAGCGACACACTCAAACAAGCGCAACAAGAAATAGAAAATACAAATCAAGATGCTGCTGTTACTGATGTTAGAAATCAAACAATCAAGGCAATTGAGCAAATAAAACCTAAAGTAAGACGTAAACGAGCTGCGCTTGATAGCATTGAAGAAAATAATAAAAATCAACTCGATGCAATCCGAAATACGTTGGATACTACTCAAGATGAAAGAGATGTTGCTATTGATACTTTAAATAAAATTGTAAATACAATTAAAAATGACATTGCACAAAACAAAACGAATGCAGAAGTGGATCGAACTGAGACTGATGGCAACGACAACATCAAAGTGATTTTACCTAAAGTTCAAGTTAAACCAGCAGCGCGTCAATCTGTTGGTGTAAAAGCCGAAGCTCAAAATGCACTAATCGATCAAAGCGATTTATCAACTGAAGAAGAAAGACTAGCTGCTAAACATTTAGTAGAACAAGCACTTAATCAGGCTATTGATCAGATCAATCATGCAGATAAGACTGCCCAAGTTAATCAAGATAGTATAGATGCTCAAAATATTATTTCAAAAATTAAACCAGCGACAACAGTTAAAGCAACAGCATTACAACAAATTCAAAATATCGCTACAAATAAAATTAATTTAATTAAAGCAAATAACGAAGCGACAGATGAAGAACAAAATATTGCAATAGCACAAGTTGAAAAAGAGTTAATTAAAGCTAAACAACAAATTGCTAGTGCAGTGACTAATGCTGATGTGGCATATTTATTGCATGATGAGAAAAACGAAATTCGTGAAATCGAACCTGTTATTAGCAGAAAGGCGTCTGCTCGAGAACAATTGACAACATTATTCAACGATAAAAAACAAGCAATTGAAGCGAATATTCAAGCAACGGTAGAAGAAAGAAATAGTATATTAGCACAGTTACAAAATATTTATGACACTGCTATTGGACAAATTGATCAAGATCGTAGCAATGCACAAGTTGATAAAACAGCATCATTAAATCTACAAACAATACATGATTTAGATGTACATCCTATTAAAAAGCCAGATGCTGAAAAAACGATTAATGATGATCTTGCACGCGTCACTGCTTTAGTGCAAAATTATCGAAAAGTAAGTGATCGTAATAAGGCTGATGCATTAAAAGCTATAACTGCTTTAAAATTACAAATGGATGAAGAATTAAAAACAGCACGCACTAATGCTGATGTTGATGCAGTTTTAAAACGATTTAATGTTGCATTAAGCGATATAGAAGCAGTAATTACTGAAAAAGAAAATAGCTTACTGCGCATTGATAACATTGCTCAACAAACATATGCGAAATTCAAAGCGATCGCAACACCAGAACAATTAGCTAAAGTAAAAGTATTAATTGATCAATATGTTGCAGATGGCAATAGAATGATTGATGAAGATGCGACATTAAATGACATCAAACAACATACGCAATTCATTGTTGATGAAATTTTAGCAATTAAATTACCAGCTGAAGCGATGAAAGTATCACCAAAAGTAATTCAGCCAGCTCCAAAAGTTTGTACGCCTATTAAAAAAGAAGAGACACATGAATCGCGCAAAGTTGAAAAAGAACTTCCAAATACAGGTTCTGAAGAAATGGATTTACCATTGAAAGAATTTGCACTGATTACAGGTGCGGCTTTGTTAGCTAGAAGACGTACTAAAAACGAAAAAGAATCATAATTAACGAAATGACCTTAATATAACGACACTTTTTAGTGACTCAGTTATATTAAGGTCATTTTTAATTGAATGAAAAAGTTGATCTACTAAAGAGAATCGAACCAAATTTTATACTATTATTCCATTGATGCATGTGAGTAATGTCCGGCATATAATCCAGCGACATGTCCTGTTACGAGTGCACTTGTAATATTATAACCACCAGTATAACCATGTATATCTAATACTTCACCACATAAAAATAATCCCGGAACTAATTTAGACATCATTGTTTTAGGTTGAATTTCTTTAAGTGACACACCACCACCTGTGACAAATGCCTTATCTATAGGTAATGTCCCGTTCACCTTAAATACAAACCCTTTAAACATATTTACTAAGTCGTTCAATTGTTGATTTGATAAGTGATGTGATGTGGTATTTTCATCGATTCCTGCTTGTTCCAGCATGAACAGTAAGTAGCGCTCTTCAATTAGACCATGCAAACTGTTTTTAATGATTTTATCTGGTGTGTCCGATAATAATGATGTGATGTGTTGTTTTAATTGTTCATGGTTTAATTCAGGAAATGCATCGATTGCCATAGAAATGTGCTGTGTCTTTTGATTTTTTTGTTCTTTATAAACAAACTGACTACATCTTAATGCAGCTGGACCACTGATACCAAAATGAGTAAATAACATATCCATTTGATGACTGATGCGTTTTTTACCATTTTTCTTAAGTACTGACAATTCAACATCTTTTAAACTTAAACCTTTTAGACGATTGGATTTGATGAAAGGTTCAGCTGATGTAATTGGAACTTCGGTCGGGAATAACTCAGTAATGGTATGACCTAAATCTTGTGCGAACTTATAACCATCACCAGTTGAACCAGTTTGAGGGACACTTGTACCACCTGTAGCAATCACTAGCGAATGGCTTTCATAACTATTATTTTGAGTATGTACAGTGAAAGTTTGGTCTGTATTAACTTCGATTCTACTAACAGCTTCTTCTTCTTTAATCGTTACATGTTGGCGTTCGATAGTTGTCACTAATGTATCAACCACGTCTTGTGCTTTGTTGGAAACTGGAAACATACGCCCGTGATCTTCTTCTTTTAATTTAACACCCCTAGACTCAAAAAAATCTATGATGGATTCATTATCAAAAATTGAAAAGGGACTATATAAAAATTTCCCATTTCCAGGAATGTTCTTAATAATTTCAGCATATGGTAATCGATTAGTTACGTTACATCTACCGCCACCAGATATTTTGAGTTTACGACCTAGACCTTTCTTTTTTTCAATGAGTAACACACTGCTACTTTGTTCGCTTGCAGCTACTGCCGCCATTAAGCCGCTAGGTCCGCCTCCGATAATAATTGTTTGATACATATACGCTTCCTCCAAATTTGTTACTGGACATTCAATTGCTATTTTATAGTACTTTTTTAAACTTTGCTATATCTCTTGTGTTATGAGATGACAATTATGTTGAATATATTTATAATGTGAACTTCATAAAAAATGAAGATGTATGTGTATGATAAGAATGATTTTTCTACTGTTATGCGATGTTCATCTCAAATAGTAGTATAATGTTTATATGAAATTTCGTAATATTCTAATCAAAATCTAGTATTCAATGACAATGTGTTGATAATTTTGTTATGATAATTCATTGAATATACGACAATGAAATAAAGTTTTGTGATATATTCATAATAATGAAAAATGATTTTACAGAGAAATAGCTTTTAGTTTACAAAACTTTAATAAACATGAGATAGGGAGATTCGTAATGAGTGAAAGTAAAGAAATGGTGCGTGGAACCTTTTTAATTACCATTAGTATATTAATTACCAAGGTATTGGGCGTACTTTTTATCATTCCATTCAACTATTTAATTGGTGGACAAGAAAATATGGCGCCGTTCACATACGCTTATGCACCATATAATATTGCAATTGCAGTTGCGACAGCAGGTGTACCATTAGCAGCTTCGAAATATGTTGCGAAATATAATGCTATTGGGGCATATAAAGTCAGTCAGAAATTTTATAAATCGAGTTTTATTGTAATGAGTATTACCGGTGTTTTAGGTTTCTTGGTACTGTATTTCCTAGCACCTTATATTTCTGAATTAACATTAGCTAGAAACGTTCATGATAAAAACGGTTGGTCAGTCGATGATATTACTTGGATTATAAGAATCATTAGTATGGTTGTTATCTTTATTCCTGTATTAGCGACATGGAGAGGTATATTCCAAGGTTATAAATCTATGGGGCCAACAGCAGTGTCAGAAGTAACTGAGCAAATTGCACGCGTGATTTTCATATTAATCGGAAGTTATTTAGTACTAAATGTCTTTGATGGCTCTATTTTATTAGCCAATGGTATTGCTACTTTTGCAGCAGCAGTTGGTGCGATTATTGGTATATTCACACTCTGGTATTACTGGAGAAAGCGTAAGCATAATATTGATCGTATGGTCGAATCTGATTACACAGATATAGATGTGTCATATGGCAAGATGTATAAAGAAATTATTGCTTATAGTATTCCGTTCGTTATTGTAAGTTTGAATTATCCATTATTTAACTTAGTAGATCAATTTACACATAACGGTGCTTTATCTTTAGTTGGTATACCTTCACAGTTACAAGATATATTCTTTAATATGCTAAATATGTCAACTAATAAAATTGTAATGATTCCGACATCATTAAGTGCTGGTTTTGCAGTGAGTTTAATTCCTTTTATTACAAAAACATTTGCAGAAGGTCGCTTACATGAAATGCATCATCAAATTAGAACATCTATTGGTGTATTAATGTTTATAACTGTTCCAGCTAGTATTGGAATTATGGCCTTGGCACAACCATTATTCACAGTTTTCTATGGTTACGATCCAATTGTTTTAGGTCATGACCCTAACCATGATGGTAGTCGCTTATTATTCTATTATGCGCCTGTAGCAATACTAATTTCACTATTAAGTGTAACGGCATCAATGTTACAAGGTATAGATAAACAGAAATTAACAGTTTATGTTATTTTAGCTTCTGTAGTTATCAAGTTAGCGTTAAACTATCCATTAATTATGTTATTCCATACACCTGGTGCAATTTTAAGTACTAGTATCGCATTATTATTTGCAATTGGATGTAATTTCTATATTCTTAAAAAATATGCGAAGTTTAAATTCAGCTATAGTTGGATTCATTTTGCAAAAATATTCTTGTATTCATTTATTATGATGCTAGGTGTAGAATTAGTATTCTTCCTTGCAAATCTATTCTTAGAACCTACTAAACTTGGTTACTTAATCATTATTATTTTAGGTGTTACAGTAGGTATTCTAATTTACGGTACAATCACAATTAAAACGCGTCTTGCGGACGAATTCTTAGGTGAAATTCCTGAAAAATTAAGACGTAGAGTTAGGTTTTTACGATGAGAATAGATAAATTTTTAGCAAATATGGGCGTCGGTACACGTAATGAGGTCAAACAGTTACTTAAAAAAGGCCTTGTAAATGTCAACGAACAAGTAATTAAATCACCAAAAACACATATAGAACCAGAAAACGATAAGATAACAGTTCGTGGAGAATTAATAGAATACATTGAAAATGTCTATATTATGTTAAATAAGCCAAAAGATTATATATCAGCAACTGAAGATCATCATTCAAAAACCGTTATTGATTTAATACCTGAATACCAACATCTAAATATTTTTACGGTTGGTCGTCTTGATAAAGATACAGAAGGGCTTTTATTGATAACGAATGATGGTGATTTTAATCATGAATTAATGAGTCCAAACAAACATGTTTCTAAAAAATATGAAGTTATTTCAGCAAATCCTATCACTGAAGACGACATTCAAGCTTTTAAAGAGGGTGTAACACTGTCTGATGGCAAGGTTAAGCCTGCAATTTTAACTTATATTGATAATCAAACGTCACACGTAACAATTTATGAAGGAAAATATCATCAAGTTAAACGAATGTTTCATAGCATTCAAAATGAGGTATTACATTTAAGACGTATCAAAATTGCTGATTTAGAATTGGACAGCAATCTAGATTCAGGAGAATATCGTTTATTAACTGAAAATGATTTTGACAAATTAAATTATAAATAAAAGGGAGACGATTGATATGGCAAAAGGTAATTTATTTAAAGCGATTTTGGGTATAGGTGGCGCTGTAGCAGCTGTACTTGTTACACGTAAAGATAGTCGTGACAAGCTGAAAGCAGAATATAATAAATATAAACAAGATCCTCAAAGCTATAAAGATAATGCTAAGGATAAAGCGACGCAATTAGGAACAATTGCTAATGAAACAATTAAAGAAGTAAAAACAAATCCGAAAGAATATGCTAATAGATTAAAAAATAATCCAAAAGCATTTTTCGAAGAAGAAAAATCAAAATTTACCGAATATGACAATAAGACTGACGAAAGTATTGAAAAAGGTAAATTTGATGATGAAGGTGGCGCCGCACCAAATAATAATTTACGTATCGTCACTGAAGAAGACTTAAAAAAGAATAAAAATGCACTATCTGATAAAGAATAAGATGTGAGTAGGACAGAAATGATAAGGGAGTGGGACAGAAATCATATTTTAGCAAAATTTATTTCGTCGTCCCACCCCGGCAAGGTTGACTAGAATTGAAAAAAGCTTGTTACAAGCGTATTTTCATTCAGTCAACTACTGCCAATATAATATTGTAAACTATAGGACATTTATTAGTGTTTCAGGTTCTTTATCGTTAGTCATAGCTAATATGCATATAGAAAGAAGAATACATGCGTGAAACTCATTCATAAAAAATACTAATATCTAAAGAAAACGTATTTCTTTATCTTTTCGAAATTCTCTATGTTGGGGCCCTTACCCCAACTTGCACATTATTGAAAGCTGACTGTTGGCCAGTTTCTGTGTTGGGGCCTCGCCAACTTGCATTGTCTGTAGAATTTCTTTTCGAAATTCTCTATGTTGGGGGCCCCGGGGCGCATTTTCGTTCGGTTAATTACTGTCAATATTAAATTGTGTGCCTAGTACATTGACTTATATCTCGAGTTCTTGAATATGTGTATTTTAAATATATAAATTAAAAAAGGAACAAAGCAGCTATTTATGATTTGTGTCATATCGATAGCATCGTTTTGTTCCTTTTTATTATTTTCTGACATCTTATTGTAGTTTTTATATCATTTCATGTAAAATAGAATTTAACTTATAGAAAAAAGGAAGTCGATTTCGAATGTGGAAAGAAAAAGTTCAACAATACGAAGATCAAATCATTAATGACTTAAAAGGATTATTAGCAATTGAAAGTGTGAGAGATGATGCAAAAGCATCAGAAGACGCACCAGTTGGTCCAGGTCCTCGTAAGGCATTAGACTACATGTATGAAATTGCACATAGAGATGGATTTACAACACATGATGTGGATCATATTGCAGGAAGAATTGAGGCAGGTAAAGGAAATGACGTATTAGGTATCTTATGTCATGTTGACGTTGTTCCTGCTGGTGATGGATGGGATAGTAATCCGTTCGAGCCGGTTGTAACAGAAGATGCTATCATAGCTAGAGGTACACTTGATGACAAAGGTCCAACAATTGCTGCTTATTATGCAATTAAGATATTAGAAGATATGAATGTGGATTGGAAGAAACGTATTCATATGATTATTGGTACGGATGAAGAATCTGATTGGAAATGTACGGATCGCTATTTTAAAACAGAAGAAATGCCAACATTAGGTTTTGCACCAGATGCAGAATTTCCGTGTATTCATGGTGAAAAAGGCATTACAACATTTGACTTAGTTCAAAATAAGCTTGCTGAAGATCAAGATGAACCTGATTATGAATTAATAACTTTTAAATCTGGTGAACGTTACAACATGGTGCCTGATCATGCAGAAGCAAGAGTGCTTGTTAAAGAAAATATGACAGATGTTATTCAAGACTTTGAGTACTTTTTAGAACAAAATCATTTACAAGGTGATAGTACTGTTGATAGTGGCATTCTAGTTTTAACAGTTGAAGGTAAAGCGGTTCATGGTATGGATCCATCTATCGGTGTGAATGCGGGTCTTTACTTACTAAAATTCTTGGCATCATTAAATCTTGATAATAATGCACAAGCGTTTGTAGCATTTAGTAATCGCTACTTATTTGATTCAGATTTTGGTGAAAAGATGGGAATGAAATTCCATACAGATGTCATGGGTGACGTGACAAATAACATTGGTGTTATTACATATGATAATGAAAATGCGGGTCTTTTCGGTATCAACTTGCGCTATCCAGAAGGATTTGAATTTGAAAAAGCTATGGATCGTTTTGCAAATGAGATTCAACAATATGGCTTTGAAGTGAAATTAGGTAAAGTCCAACCACCACATTATGTTGATAAAAATGATCCTTTTGTACAAAAGTTAGTTACTGCATATAGAAATCAAACAAATGATATGACTGAACCTTATACTATAGGTGGCGGTACTTATGCGAGAAACTTAGACAAGGGTGTAGCATTTGGCGCAATGTTTAGTGATTCTGAAGATTTAATGCATCAGAAAAATGAATATATCACTAAAAAACAGTTATTTAACGCAACTAGTATTTACTTAGAAGCAATTTATTCATTATGCGTGGAGGAATAATATATGGAAAAAATTTTTTTAAATGGTGAGTTTGTAAGTCCAAGTGAAGCAAAGGTTTCATACAACGACAGAGGATACGTATTTGGCGATGGTATTTATGAATACATTCGAGTATATAATGGTAAGTTATTTACAGTAACAGAACATTATGAAAGATTTTTACGTAGTGCCAATGAGATTGGTTTAGATTTAAATTATTCTGTAGAAGAATTAATTGAACTATCTCGTAAATTAGTTGATATGAATCAAATTGAAACTGGGGCAATTTATATTCAAGCAACGCGAGGTGTAGCTGAAAGAAATCATAGCTTCCCAACACCTGAAGTAGAACCAGCAATTGTTGCTTATACAAAGAGTTATGATCGTCCTTATGATCATTTAGAAAATGGTGTGAATGGTGTTACCGTTGAAGATATCCGATGGTTACGTTGCGACATTAAAAGCTTGAATTTATTAGGAAATGTATTAGCAAAAGAATATGCTGTAAAATACAATGCCGTTGAAGCAATCCAACATCGAGGCGAAACTGTCACTGAAGGATCTTCAAGTAATGCTTATGCAATTAAAGACGGTGTGATTTATACACATCCGATTAACAACTATATTCTTAATGGTATTACACGAATTGTAATTAAAAAAATTGCCGAAGACTATAATATCCCATTTAAAGAAGAAACGTTTACTGTAGATTTCTTGAGAAACGCAGATGAAGTTATTGTTTCAAGTACTTCAGCTGAGGTTACACCTGTTATTAAATTAGATGGTGAACCAGTTAATGATGGTAAAGTTGGCCCAATTACACGTCAACTACAAGAAGGATTTGAAAAGTATATAGAGTCACACAGTATTTAAAATTCTTTCATCATATTTTTAGATTAAATTACTTAAATTTATCAACTTTCGTAAGTGAATTATGTTATAATTTAAAACGAAGCTTAAAAGTATTGTTTAGAAAACACATATTAGTAAAAAGTGCCATTTTGTTTCTCATTTTCAGTTGAAATATAATGATAAAAATTATAAAATTTTCTATGAGTTACAAATATGATGTGCATCATATTTTACTAAGTACGTAAATGTTACAGTTCATAAATTTATGCTAACCATGAAAATGGGATAGCAATTATTTTGAAAACTAGAGTTTATCGCCTACAAAAGTTACAAAAACATGTAGTTTTAGACACGGTAACATTTTATGTCAAGTAAGTGACTATAGAATGTATGGTGTCAATGACAGACATTACGATTTAAATTTAGTCGTGTAATGTAGGCATTAGTTGAGGATTTACAATAATTATCTGGACATAATATTTGTACCAGTATGGTGTTATAAATTAGAATATATGGCTCTTGAAAAACCTATTTCTAGAGCCATTTTCTAATTGAAAGTGAGGTGGACGAGTTGGAGCAGTTTTATCAATTAGGGTGGACACTTGATTCTGCAGGTGGTGCATCTGGCGAAGCATATATGGCTGAACAAGATGGACAAAAGTTGTTTTTAAAACGAAATTCAAATCCATTTATTGCGGCATTATCAGCAGAAGGTATTGTGCCCAAATTAGTATGGACGAAGCGCATAGAAACAGGCGAGGTTGTTACAGCACAACATTGGAAAAATGGCCGTGAACTATCTTCAAACGAAATGAAGCAAACAAGAGTTGCACATTTATTAAAGAAGATACACAATTCTAGACCTTTATTAAGTATGTTAAAGCGTATGGAAATGGAACCTATTACTCCTGAGATTATGCTTAATAAAATTAATGCCTCTTTATCAAGAGAAGTTTTAACACATCATATTGTGAGAAAATCATTAACCTATTTAGAAGAGCATATACCGAGTTTAGATTCACGTTTTTTCACTGTTGTACATGGTGATGTGAATCATAATAATTGGTTATTATCTGATCGAGATGAACTATTTTTAGTCGATTGGGAAGGTGCAATGATCGCAGACCCGGCAATTGATATCGGAATGCTGCTTTACAACTATGTTCCACAACAACAATGGTCTGAATGGCTTGAAACATATGGTGTTCAAGAGAGCTTGAATTTAAATAAACGTATGAAATGGTATACGGTAATTCAATCTATAGGTCTTGTGCAATGGTATGAAGAGCAAAAAAGATATAAGGATATGAACACTTGGCTTAAATTCCTAAATCAAGTTATGAATAGTAACATGTTTATTTAAGAGGAGAATAAAATATGAGAGTTCGATACAAACCATGGGCTGAAGATTATTTAAAAGATCATCCTGAATTGGTTGACATGTACGGTCAACATGCAGGGAAAATGACTGAATGGTTTGATAAAACGCAACCGATACACATTGAAATTGGTTCGGGTATGGGGCAGTTTATTACAACATTAGCTGCTCAAAATCCTCATATTAACTATATTTCAATGGAACGTGAGAAAAGTATCGTTTATAAAGTATTGGATAAAGTTAAAGAGATGAGTTTAACAAATTTAAAGATTATTTGTAATGATGCCATTGAATTAAATGAATATTTTAAAGACGGCGAAGTTTCGCGTATTTATTTGAACTTTTCAGATCCATGGCCAAAAAATCGTCACGCAAAACGACGTTTAACGTATCATACGTTTTTAGCGTTGTATCAACAAATCTTAAATGATGAAGGAGATTTACATTTTAAAACTGATAACAGAGGACTATTTGCCTACAGTTTAGAAAGTATGTCTCAATTTGGAATGTATTTTACAAAAATAAATCTAAATTTACATCAAGAAGACGATGGCAGTAATATTCTAACAGAATATGAAAAGAAATTTTCGAATAAAGGGTCACGTATTTATCGTATGGAAGCGAAATTCCATTCACAAAAATAAAGCACTTATGAGGGTATGTACACATACAATCATAAGTGTTTTTTCGTACTATAATGGTTCTATAGTAAAAGGGTTCTATAATAAATCGGACTGATAGAAAAAGTATTTTACTTTTCATCTGTCCGATTTTTTGATTTTGAATATAAAAAAGCGCAATTGCCTCTGTAATTTAAAGTGACCAAACCTAAACTAAAGGAGACAATTGCGCCTATGAACAATGTTATACTAAATACCTTTGATTTAAAAGAATAAAGCTTGCATTTTACTTGGAAATTTTAATTATTAATTTAAAATTACAGTCCGATGGTTATGATGCATTTACATATAATATGATTGCATTAATCTTTATAAGTAGTTAGAAGTGTATTAGTGTGGGGCGTTTCGTTTTTGTTCGCATTTATGAATAGTGATATGATGTAATAAACACATGCTAATTGTAATAACGAATACAGAAAGAATAGGTGATGTTGTGAAAATCGGGGATATATCTATTCATTATCTAAATGGCGGCAATACAAAAATGGATGGCGGTGCAATGTTTGGTGTTGTTCCGAAGCCGTTGTGGTCAAAGCAATACAATGCAAATGAACGAAATCAAATCAATTTACCGACACATCCAATTTTGATTCAAACGGCTCAATATAATTTGATTATAGATGCGGGTATTGGTAATGGTAAATTATCTGAAAAGCAATTACGTAATTTTGGAGTAGATGAAGAAAGTCATATTATTACTGATTTGGCAAATTATAATTTAACGCCAAAGGATATTGATTATGTGCTAATGACACATATGCATTTTGATCATGCTGCCGGTTTGACTGATCAAGCGGGACATGCAATTTTTGAAAATGCGATTCATGTTGTGCAACAAGATGAGTGGCATGAGTTTATTGCACCTAATATAAGAAGTAAATCAACTTACTGGGATAAGAATAAAGGCGATTATAGTAACAAGTTGATTTTATTCGAAAAACATTTTGAACCGGTTCCGGGTATCAAGATGCAACATAGTGGAGGTCATAGCTTTGGCCACACGATTATTACGATTGAAAGTCAAGGAGATAAAGCAGTTCATATGGGTGATATATTCCCAACTACTGCACATAAAAATCCTCTATGGGTAACGGCATATGATGATTATCCTATGCAATCGATTCGTGAAAAAGAACGCATGATACCATATTTTATTCAGCAACAATATTGGTTCTTGTTTTATCATGATGAAAACTACTTTGCTGTAAAATACAGCGATGATGGTGAAAACATAGATGCATATATTTTACGTGAAACATTAGTTGATAATAACTAAAATAAAGATGTATTACTAAACAAATTTTCAAAAATAAAAAATTGAGCCACATCCAATCTTACTAATTAGGGTGTGGCTCATTTTTAAGTTTTACGATCCAAATCAAATATGGATAAAATTCGTATTAACGCTCTACAATGTTAATGACTTCACCAGTATATGCATCTGCATAAAAATCATAATGAATATTTTGACCATTTTTAATAGTTGTAATTCCACCTTGATAAACTAAACGGTATTTATCAGTTTCAGGATGAACGAATGGTTCATAAACGATATATGAGCCTTTGACATTCATAAAATATGATTTTACTTCATTAAGTACTTTAACGGGATTATAGCGTTTACGATTAATATATTGGATGATTGAAATGGTAGAAATAATTACAATGGCTACTGCAATTATTGTTGGAATTATATATTTCAGTTTAGTCATCATTTATGCTCCCTTGATTTCAAATTCATATCATTAGTTTACCATATTGAAGATGATATAATAACTTATAAGGAGTGAGAACTTTTATGAACATAAATAAAAAAGTAACATTACAACGAATTCAAACTTTAACTGAGCTTCATGGGGCACCAGGTTTTGAAGAAGAAGTAAAAAATTATATGACTCAGCAAATGGCGCCGTACGTAGATGAATTTATTGAAAATCGTATGGGTGGATTTTTTGGTGTGAAAAAATCTAAAAATCCAAATGCAAAACGTGTAATGATTGCAGCACATATGGATGAAATCGGATTTATGATTACAAATATCACTAAAAATGGAATGATTCAATTCACAAATTTAGGTGGTGTTGCAAATGATATTTGGCAAGGACAACGCTTAGTAATTAAAAATAGAAATGGCGATAAAATTATCGGTGTTGTTTCTAATATACCTAAACATTTTCGTACTGGTAGTGAAGGCGCACCGGAAATTAAAGATTTAACATTAGATATAGGTGCTCAAAATGAAGATGAGGTGCGTGAGCGCGGAATAGATATAGGAGATACAATTGTACCTCACACGCCATTCACACAGTTATCTGAACATCGATATAGTGCTAAAGCATGGGATAATCGTTATGGTTGTGTCTTGGCAATTGAAATACTAGAATTATTAAAAGATATAGAATTAGATGTAGACTTGTATGTTGGCGCAAATGTTCAAGAAGAGGTTGGATTACGAGGTGCGAAAGCATCTGCAGAGATGATAGACCCAGACGTTGCATTTGTAGTCGATTGTTCACCTGCCAATGACGTTAAAGGAAGCCAACCATTATCTGGTGAACTTGGTAAAGGGACGTTAATTCGCATAAAAGACGGTACAATGATTTTAAAGCCTGTATTTAGAGACTATTTATTAAAGTTAGTAGAAGCACATGACATTGAACATCAATACTATATGTCACCAGGTGGAACAGATGGTGGAGAAATTCATAAAGCTAATATTGGTATTCCGACTGCAGTTATTGGTGTATGTGCACGATATATTCATAGTACAGACTCAGTATTTGATATAAGAGACTATTTTGCAGCTAGATCTTTACTTTCAGAAGCCATTTGTAATTTAGATAATAATCAAATAGAAACATTACAATATAAATAATCGGGTAATAACAACTATTATCTCTAAATAGTTATATATATTCATTAATTAAGGAGACATAAAAATGAAACAACTTGAATCAGAACAACAATTTGAATCTTTAAAACAAGGTGCTACAGTATTTGAATTCACTGCAGGCTGGTGTCCAGATTGTAGAGTGATAGAACCAGATTTACCGGAATTAGAAGCGAGATATCCTATGTTTGACTTCGTATCAGTAGACCGTGATAAATTTATGGATATTTGTATTGAAAATGGTATTATGGGTATTCCAAGTTTTCTAGTATATAAAAATGGAGAACTGCTTGGAAGTTATATTGGAAAAGAACGAAAATCAATTGAACAGATAGATGCATTTTTAGCTCAATACGTGTAATTTAGACTAGAGAAAAACGGGGTAATACTCGTTTTTCTCTGTTACTATGTGTTGATTTATTGTAAACTATTATAAGGTGCGAAATTAGGAGTGTTACATATGAATACCTTTCAAATGAGAGATAAATTAAAGGAACGTTTAAGCCATTTAGACGTTGATTTTAAATTTAATCGTGAAGAAGAAACTTTGCGTATTTATCGAACAGATAATAACAAAGGTATCACGATTAAACTTAACGCTATAGTCGCAAAATATGAAGATAAAAAAGAAAAAATTGTAGATGAAATTGTTTATTACGTTGATGAAGCTATTGCACAAATGGCAGATAAAACCCTTGAGAGTATATCATCTAGTCAAATTATGCCTGTCATTAGAGCGACTAGCTTTGATAAAAAAACTAAACAAGGTGTTCCTTTTATCTATGATGAGCATACTGCAGAAACAGCAGTTTATTATGCAGTCGATTTAGGGAAATCATATCGTCTAATTGACGAAAGCATGTTAGAGGATTTGAAGTTAACTGAACAACAAATAAGAGAAATGTCTCTGTTTAATGTTAGAAAATTGTCAAATTCATATACGACTGATGAAGTAAAAGGTAATATTTTTTATTTTATTAACTCAAATGACGGGTATGATGCAAGTAGGATACTAAATACTGCATTTTTAAATGAAATTGAGGCACAATGTCAAGGCGAAATGCTCGTAGCAGTGCCACACCAAGATGTGTTAATTATTGCAGATATACGCAATAAAACAGGATATGATGTGATGGCACATTTAACAATGGAATTTTTCACTAAAGGTCTAGTTCCAATTACATCATTATCCTTTGGATATAAACAGGGTCATCTTGAACCGATATTTATTTTAGGTAAAAATAATAAACAAAAAAGAGATCCAAACGTGATTCAGCGTTTAGAAGCAAATCGTCGTAAATTTAATAAAGATAAATAGAAATAATTGGATAAGGAGTTTTGTCATAATGAATTTATTTTACAATCCTAAATATGTAGGAGATGTCGCATTTTTACAAATTGAACCAGTTGAAGGTGAATTAAACTACAATAAAAAAGGTAATGTTGTTGAAATTACTAATGAAGGTAATGTTGTAGGTTATAATATTTTTGAAATTTCAAAAGATATAACAATTGAAGAAAAAGGTCATATTAAATTAACTGATGAACTTGTAAATGTATTCCAAAAGCGTATTTCAGAAGCTGGTTTTGATTATAAATTAAATGCTGATCTATCACCGAAATTTGTAGTTGGCTACGTTGAAACTAAAGACAAACATCCTGATGCAGATAAATTAAGTGTACTAAATGTAAACGTTGGAAATGACACATTACAAATTGTATGTGGCGCGCCTAACGTTGAAGCTGGACAGAAAGTTGTTGTTGCTAAAGTAGGTGCAGTGATGCCTAGCGGTATGGTAATTAAAGATGCTGAATTACGTGGTGTTGCCTCAAGCGGTATGATTTGTTCAATGAAAGAATTGAATTTACCTAATGCACCTGAAGAAAAAGGTATTATGGTATTAAATGACAGCTATGAAATTGGACAGGCATTTTTTGAATAATTAAGGAAGGTAGTGAAAATATGAGCTGGTTTGATAAATTATTCGGCGAAGATAATGATTCAAATGATGACTTGATTCATAGAAAGAAAAAAAGACGTCAAGAATCACAAAATATAGATAACGATCATGACTCATTACTGCCTCAAAATAATGATATTTATAGTCGTCCGAGGGGAAAATTCCGTTTTCCTATGAGCGTAGCTTATGAAAATGAAAATGTTGAACAATCTGCAGATACTATTTCAGATGAAAAAGAACAATACCATCGAGACTATCGCAAACAAAGCCACGATTCTCGTTCACAAAAACGACATCGCCGTAGAAGAAATCAAACAACTGAAGAACAAAATTATAGTGAACAACGTGGGAATTCTAAAATATCACAGCAAAGTATAAAATATAAAGATCATTCACATTACCATACGAATAAGCCAGGTACATATGTTTCTGCAATTAATGGTATTGAGAAGGAAACGCACAAGTCAAAAACACATAATATGTATTCTAATAATACAAATCATCGTGCTAAAGATTCAACTCCAGATTATCACAAAGAAAGTTTCAAGACTTCAGAGGTACCGTCAGCTATTTTTGGCACAATGAAACCTAAAAAGTTAGAAAATGGTCGTATCCCTGTAAGTAAACCTTCAGAAAAAGTTGAGTCAGATAAACAAAAATATGATAAATATGTAGCTAAGACGCAAACGTCTCAAAATAAACAATTAGAACAAGAAAAACAAAATGATAGTGTTGTCAAACAAGGAACTGCATCTAAATCATCTGATGAAAATGTATCATCAACAACAAAATCAATGCCTAATTATTCAAAAGTTGATAATACTATCAAAATTGAAAATATTTATGCTTCACAAATTGTTGAAGAAATTAGACGTGAACGAGAACGTAAAGTGCTTCAAAAGCGTCGATTTAAAAAAGCGTTGCAACAAAAGCGTGAAGAACATAAAAACGAAGAGCAAGATGCAATACAACGTGCAATTGATGAAATGTATGCTAAACAAGCGGAACGCTATGTTGGTGATAGTTCATTAAATGATGATAGTGACTTAACAGATAATAGTACAGATGCTAGTCAGCTTCATACAAATGGCATAGAGAATGAAACTGTATCAAATGATGAAAATAAACAAGCGTCAATACAAAATGAAGACACTAATGACACTCATGTAGATGAAAGTCCATACAATTATGAGGAAGTTAGTTTGAATCAAGTATCGACAACAAAACAATTGTCAGATGATGAAGTTACGGTTTCGAATGTAACGTCTCAACATCAATCAGCACTACAACATAACGTTGAAGTAAATGATAAAGATGAACTAAAAAATCAATCCAGATTAATTGCTGATTCAGAAGAAGATGGAGCAACGAATAAAGAAGAATATTCAGGAAGTCAAATCGATGATGCAGAATTTTATGAATTAAATGATACAGAAGCAGATGAGGATACTACTTCAAATATCGAAGATAATACCAATAGAAACGCGTCTGAAATGCATGTAGACGCTCCTAAAACGCAAGAGCACGCAGTAACTGAATCTCAAGTTAATAATATCGATAAAACGGTTGATAATGAAATTGAATTAGCACCGCGTCATAAAAAAGATGACCAAACAAACTTAAATGTCAACTCATTGAAAACGAATGATGTGAATGATGGTCATGTTGTGGAAGATTCAAGCATGAATGAAATAGAAAAGCATAACGCAGAAATTACAGAAAATGTGCAAAACGAAGCAGCTGAAAGTGAACAAAATGTCGAAGAGAAAACTATTGAAAACGTAAATCCAAAGAAACAGACTGAAAAGGTTTCAACTTTAAGTAAAAGACCATTTAATGTTGTCATGACGCCATCTGATAAAAAGCGTATGATGGATCGTAAAAAGCATTCAAAAGTCAATGTGCCTGAATTAAAGCCTGTACAAAGTAAACAAGCTGTGAGTGAAAGCAAGCCTGCGAGTCAAGCCGCACCATCATCAAGATTTGATTCACAAGAGTCAAACACAAATGCATATAAAACAAATAATATGACATCAAACAATGTTGAGAACAATCAACTTATTGGCCATGCAGAAACAGAAAATGATTATCAAAATGCACAACAATATTCAGAGCAGAAACCTTCTGCTGATTCAACTCAAACGGAAATATTTGAAGAAAGCCAAGATGATAATCAATTGGAAGATGAGCAAGTTGATCAATCAACTTCGTCTTCAGTTTCAGAAGTAAGCGACATAACTGAAGAAAGCGAAGAAACAACACATCCAAACAATACTAGTGGACAACAAGATAATGATGATCAACAAAAAGATTTACAGCCTTCATTTTCAAATCAAAATGAAGATACAGCTAATGAAAATAGACCTCGGACGAACCAACAAGATGTTGCAACAAATCAAGCTGTACAAACATCTAAGCCGATGATTCGTAAAGGCCCAAATATTAAATTGCCAAGTGTTTCATTACTAGAAGAACCACAAGTTATTGAGTCGGACGAGGACTGGATTACAGATAAAAAGAAAGAACTGAATGACGCATTATTTTACTTTAATGTACCTGCAGAAGTACAAGATGTAACTGAAGGTCCAAGTGTTACAAGATTTGAATTATCAGTTGAAAAAGGTGTTAAAGTTTCAAGAATTACGGCATTACAAGATGACATTAAAATGGCATTGGCAGCGAAAGATATTCGTATAGAAGCGCCTATTCCAGGAACTAGTCGTGTTGGTATTGAAGTTCCGAACCAAAATCCAACGACAGTCAACTTACGTTCTATTATTGAATCTCCAAGTTTTAAAAATGCTGAATCTAAATTAACAGTTGCGATGGGGTATAGAATTAATAATGAACCATTACTTATGGATATTGCTAAAACGCCACACGCACTAATTGCAGGTGCAACTGGATCAGGGAAATCAGTTTGTATCAATAGTATTTTGATGTCTTTACTATATAAAAATCACCCTGAGGAATTAAGATTATTACTTATCGATCCAAAAATGGTTGAATTAGCTCCTTATAATGGTTTGCCACATTTAGTTGCACCGGTAATTACAGATGTCAAAGCAGCTACACAGAGTTTAAAATGGGCCGTAGAAGAAATGGAACGACGTTATAAGTTATTTGCACATTACCATGTACGCAATATAACAGCATTTAACAAAAAAGCACCATATGATGAAAGAATGCCAAAAATTGTCATTGTAATTGATGAGTTGGCTGATTTAATGATGATGGCTCCGCAAGAAGTTGAGCAGTCTATTGCTAGAATTGCTCAAAAAGCAAGAGCATGTGGTATTCATATGTTAGTAGCTACGCAAAGACCATCTGTCAATGTAATTACAGGTTTAATTAAAGCCAACATACCAACAAGAATTGCATTTATGGTATCATCAAGTGTAGATTCGAGAACGATATTAGACAGTGGTGGAGCAGAACGCTTGTTAGGATATGGCGATATGTTATATCTTGGTAGCGGTATGAATAAACCGATTAGAGTTCAAGGTACATTTGTTTCTGATGACGAAATTGATGATGTTGTTGATTTTATCAAACAACAAAGAGAACCGGACTATCTATTTGAAGAAAAAGAATTGTTGAAAAAAACACAAACACAATCACAAGATGAATTATTTGATGATGTTTGTGCATTTATGGTTAATGAAGGACATATTTCAACATCATTAATCCAAAGACATTTCCAAATTGGCTATAATAGAGCAGCAAGAATTATCGATCAATTAGAGCAACTCGGTTATGTTTCGAGTGCTAATGGTTCAAAACCAAGGGATGTTTATGTTACGGAAGCAGATTTAAATAAAGAATAATTATGAGTAAGGAGTTTTATATAATGACACACTATCATTTTGTCGGAATTAAAGGTTCTGGCATGAGTTCATTAGCACAAATCATGCATGATTTAGGACATGAAGTTCAAGGATCGGATATTGAGAACTACGTATTTACAGAAGTTGCTCTTAGAAATAAGGGGATAAAAATATTACCATTTGATGCTAATAACATAAAAGAAGATATGGTAGTTATACAAGGTAATGCATTCGCGAGTAGCCATGAAGAAATAGTACGTGCACATCAATTGAAATTAGATGTTGTAAGTTATAATGATTTTTTAGGACAGATTATTGATCAATATACTTCAGTAGCTGTAACTGGTGCACATGGTAAAACTTCTACAACAGGTTTATTATCACATGTTATGAATGGTGATAAAAAGACTTCATTTTTAATTGGTGATGGCACAGGTATGGGATTGCCTGAAAGTGACTATTTCGCTTTTGAGGCATGTGAATATAGACGTCACTTTTTAAGTTATAAACCTGATTACGCAATTATGACAAATATTGATTTCGATCATCCTGATTATTTTAAAGATATTAATGATGTTTTTGATGCATTCCAAGAAATGGCACATAATGTTAAAAAAGGTATTATTGCTTGGGGTGATGATGAACATCTACGTAAAATTGAAGCAGATGTTCCAATTTATTACTATGGATTTAAAGATTCGGATGACATTTATGCTCAAAATATTCAAATTACGGATAAAGGTACTGCTTTTGATGTGTATGTGGATGGTGAGTTTTATGATCACTTCCTGTCTCCACAATATGGTGACCATACAGTTTTAAATGCATTAGCTGTAATTGCGATTAGTTATTTAGAGAAGCTAGATGTTACAAATATTAAAGAAGCATTAGAAACGTTTGGTGGTGTTAAACGTCGTTTCAATGAAACTACAATTGCAAATCAAGTTATTGTAGATGATTATGCACACCATCCAAGAGAAATTAGTGCTACAATTGAAACAGCACGAAAGAAATATCCACATAAAGAAGTTGTTGCAGTATTTCAACCACACACTTTCTCTAGAACACAAGCATTTTTAAATGAATTTGCAGAAAGTTTAAGTAAAGCAGATCGTGTATTCTTATGTGAAATTTTTGGATCAATTAGAGAAAATACTGGCGCATTAACGATACAAGATTTAATTGATAAAATTGAAGGTGCATCGTTAATTAATGAAGATTCTATTAATGTATTAGAACAATTTGATAATGCTGTTGTTTTATTTATGGGTGCAGGTGATATTCAAAAATTACAAAATGCATATTTAGATAAATTAGGCATGAAAAATGCGTTTTAATATGTTTATAATAGAGTAGTATGGGTATTTATTATTAATGACATTATTACATGTTAATTAGGAGGCGTTTTTAATGGATTGGATTTTACCAATTGCTGGAATTATCGCTGCGATTGCATTCTTAATTTTATGTATCGGTATCGTAGCTGTATTAAATTCTGTTAAGAAAAACTTAGATTATGTTGCAAAAACACTTGACGGTGTAGAAGGTCAAGTTCAAGGTATTACTCGTGAAACAACAGATTTACTTCATAAAGTAAACCGTTTAACTGAGGATATCCAAGGTAAAGTAGATCGTTTAAACTCAGTTGTAGATGCTGTTAAAGGTATCGGTGACTCAGTACAAACGTTAAACAGCTCTGTAGATCGTGTAACAAATTCAATTACACATAATATTTCTCAAAATGAAGATAAAATCTCACAAGTTGTTCAATGGTCAAATGTTGCAATGGAAATTGCAGACAAATGGCAAAATAGACACTACCGTCGTGGAAGTGCAAATTACAAAGCTAATAATGTAGCAACTGATGCAAATCATAGCTATACTTCTCGAGTAGATAAATAATTAATAATTAAACAAATGCACTTAAATGAGGTTGTTACTTATTTAAGTGCATTTGTTATAGGAGGATACACAAATGACGCAACAACAAAATAATAAAAGAACATTAAAAAATAAACACACTTATCAAAATGAACCATTACCCAACCGTAAAGATTTTGTTGTTAGTTTTATAACTGGCGCGCTTGTTGGTTCAGCTTTAGGTTTGTATTTTAAAAATAAAGTTTATCAAAAAGCAGATGATTTAAAAGTCAAAGAACAAGAACTGTCGCAAAAATTTGAAGAAAGAAAAACGCAACTTGAAGAAACGGTTGCCTTTACAAAAGAACGTGTTGAAGGATTTTTAAACAAATCTAAAAATGAGCAAGCAGCATTAAAAGCACAACAAGCAGCAATAAAAGAAGAAGTAAGTGCAAATAATTTGAGTGATACATCACAAGAGGCACAAGAGATTCAAGAAGCTAAAAAAGAAGCACAAGCAGAAACAGATAAAAGTGCAGCTGTATCAAATGAAGAATCAAAAGCAGCGGCATTAAAAGCACAACAAGCAGCAATAAAAGAAGAAGCAAGTGCAAATAATTTGAGTGATACATCACAAGAGGCACAAGAGATTCAAGAAGCTAAAAAAGAAGCACAAGCAGAAACAGATAAAAGTGCAGCTGTATCAAATGAAGAATCAAAAGCAGCGGCATTA
>NZ_JACYVY010000005.1:0-13402 GCF_017151825.1 Staphylococcus sp. EG-SA-18 | reverse complement strand
AGCAAGTGCAAATAATTTGAGTGATACATCACAAGAGGCACAAGAGATTCAAGAAGCTAAAAAAGAAGCACAAGCAGAAACAGATAAAAGTGCAGCTGTATCAAATGAAGAATCAAAAGCAGCGGCATTAAAAGCACAACAAGCAGCAATAAAAGAAGAAGCAAGTGCAAATAATTTAAGTGATACATCACAAGAGGCACAAGAGATTCAAGAAGCTAAAAGAGAAGCACAAGCAGAAACAGATAAAAGTGTAGCTGTATCAAATGAAGAATCAAAAGCAGTGGCATTAAAGGTATCGAAAGAAGAGTCACAAGCTGAAAGATTAGCAAACGCTGCAAAACAGAAGCAAGCTAAATTAACACCAGGTTCAAAAGAGAGTCAATTAACTGAAGCGTTATTTGCAGAAAAACCAGTTGCTAAAAATGACTTGAAAGAAATTCCTCAATTAGTTACTAAAAAGAATGATGTATCAGAGTCAGAGACAGTTAATATAGATAATAAAGACACTGTTAAACAAAAAGAAGCTAAATTTGAAAATGGTGTTATTACACGTAAAGCTGATGAAAAAACAACTAATAATACAGCTGTTGACAAGAAATCAGGTAAACAATCTAAAAAAACAACACCTTCAAATAAACGAAATGCATCAAAAGCATCTACAAATAAAACTTCAGGTCAGAAAAAGCAACATAATAAGAAATCATCACAAGGTGCAAAGAAACAAAGTAGTTCAAGTAAGTCAACTCAAAAGAATAATCAAACTAGTAATAAGAATTCAAAAACAACAAATGCTAAATCATCCAATGCATCAAAAACGCCAAATGCTAAAGTTGAAAAAGCTAATAGTAAAATAGAGAAACGTACATTCAATGACTAAGATTACTAAAATCGTTTAATAATCAATCATAGCAGTAAGCTATGTATTATATTTTTAAAAATTGAATTTCAAAATAAAAGGTAGGCATTCAAGTGCTTACCTTTTTTGATATCATCAGTTTATTTTGAAAGGCAACGCGATCATTCCATGTATTTATGTTGTTTGTAACATCGTTAGATTACAATAGTGATATTGCACATTTTAAGCTGAAGATGGAAAAATATTCGATAATCAAATAAACAATGAATCTTAGAAGGTACAATGACGTTCACTAATTTAAATATAGCTGAATGTGTTGGTGAGTGATGTTCACTATAGATTTATATTAATATACAAAGACAAAGGTTGTTAATTTTTATTAAGCGTTAGGTTGAATGTATGAGAATTTTAGATTTATAATAGAAGATAGAAACGAAAATTTTTCTTAAAAGCAGTAATGTTGACTCAAAATAAGCTATAATAATGACACTTATTTAATTGATTAACATTTGCTAATAAATATCAATATAGAATATAACTTTCCAATAATGACTGAGAAAATCGAAATGTCAGTCTCGAATCATATAATTAGAAAATTGATTATTTTCTGTCAATTTAGGGTTGAACTATACATATGATATTGTTAGAATATTTTTTAACATTATATTTTATTGCTTTAAAGTGGAATATACTTGAAATAATTAGTAGAGGTGAGTAAGGATGAGTAATAAATTAGAATCATACAGAAGTGAGATTGTATCACTGAATCATCAAATTTTAGACTTATTATCTAAACGTGGTGAACTAGCACAAAAAATTGGGGAAGAAAAATTAAAACAAGGTACACGTATCTATGATCCACAACGTGAAAAAGAAATGCTTAACGACTTAATCGATAGTAACAAAGGACCATTCAACGATAATACTATTAAGCAATTATTTAAAGAAATTTTCAAAGCCTCTACAGATTTACAAAAATCTGAAAATGAAAAACATTTATATGTATCACGTAAGTTGAAACCTGAAGATACGATTGTAACATTTGATAATGGGGGCATTATTGGAGACGGCAATAAATCATTTGTATTTGGGCCATGTTCAGTTGAATCATTTGAACAAGTTGAAGCTGTTGCTAAAAACTTACATGCTAAAGGTGAAAAATTTATTCGTGGCGGTGCATTTAAACCACGTACATCACCATATGATTTCCAAGGCCTAGGTGTTGAAGGACTTAAAATACTTAAACAGATTAAAGATAAATATGATTTAAATGTTGTCAGCGAAATCGTAAATCCAAATGATTTTGAAGTGGCTGATGAGTATTTAGACGTATTCCAAATTGGTGCACGTAATATGCAAAACTTCGAGTTATTAAAAGAAGCTGGCCGTACGAAAAAGCCTATTCTATTAAAACGTGGTTTATCTGCTACAATCGAAGAGTTTGTTTATGCAGCTGAATACATTGCTTCACAAGGTAATCAAAACATTATTTTATGTGAACGTGGAATCCGAACTTATGAAAAGGCGACACGTAACACTTTAGATATTTCAGCAGTACCAATTTTAAAACAAGGTACACACTTACCAGTCATGGTAGATGTAACGCATAGTACAGGTCGTAAAGATATCATGTTACCAACTGCGAAAGCAGCATTAGCAGTTGGTGCTGATGGAGTTATGGCTGAGGTGCATCCAGATCCATCTGTTGCACTTAGTGATGCGGGTCAACAAATGGATTTAGATGAATTCCAAGCATTTTATGATGAATTAAAGCCTTTAGCTGATTTATATAACGCTAAAAAGTTAAAATAATATTCCAAGGAAACTATAGACTACTTAACTAATATGTCATGTTGAAGTAGAATATTATCTTTGAATCGACAATTTTAAACTTACAGCCATTCTAAGAGTATATTACTTTTAGAGTGGCTATTATTTTTTGTATAGAAATAAAGGTATACTGCACTTAACGATTGTTATAATACTTCGACACTTGTTCAATTTCACAATTATTAAAGATTATGACTGATAGCAGTAATTAAAATTATAACTATGAATTATCTGTAAAATATAATAGATTCACACATTTGTTGCTGAAATGTGAACATTTTTCAACAAATGCAATTGATATTTGAAAAGGCTTTCTCAAAACATTACAATTAAAAATGAAAAAAGTTTATATAAAATTAAAATATATCGTTCGTTATCATTTAGCGTTTGTTTTTATTTCAAGCTTTTCGCTAAATTTTTCCAAACAAAAATATGTTACTGTAAATTAAAATATGGTAAACTATGAAAATGAAATGAAAACATGTTATTATAATGAATAAAACGTTTACAAGGAGGAAATTATGACAGTTACTATATATGATGTAGCAAGAGAAGCGCGTGTCTCTATGGCCACAGTGTCGCGTGTTGTTAATGGGAACCAAAATGTTAAAGCAGAAACTAAAAATAAAGTTAACGAAGTCATTAAGCGTTTGAATTATCGTCCAAATGCTGTTGCTAGAGGTTTAGCTAGTAAAAAGACAACAACAGTAGGTGTGATCATTCCAGATATATCTAATATCTATTATTCACAACTTGCTCGTGGACTTGAAGATATTGCAACAATGTATAAATATCACTCAATTATTTCAAATTCAGATAACGATCCTGAAAAGGAAAAAGAAATTTTTAATAACTTATTAAGTAAACAGGTTGATGGTATTATTTTCCTTGGTGGTACAATTACTGAAGAAATGAAAGAATTGATAAATCAATCATCTGTACCTGTAGTAGTATCAGGAACAAATGGTAAGGATGCACATATAGCATCAGTTAATATTGATTTTACTGAAGCTGCGAAAGAAATTACGGGAGAATTAATTGAAAAAGGCGCTAAATCATTTGCTTTAGTAGGTGGAGAACATTCTAAAAAAGCTCAAGAAGATGTTTTAGAAGGTTTAACTGAAGTGTTAAATAAAAATGGCCTTCAATTAGGTGATACATTGAATTGTTCTGGTGCTGAAAGTTATAAAGAAGGCGTAAAAGCTTTTGCCAAAATGAAAGGCAATTTGCCAGATGCCATTTTATGTATCAGCGACGAAGAAGCAATTGGTATTATGCATAGTGCAATGGATGCTGGTATTAAAGTTCCAGAGGAATTACAAATTATTAGTTTCAATAATACACGATTAGTTGAGATGGTTAGACCACAACTTTCTAGTGTTATTCAACCATTATATGATATCGGTGCAGTAGGGATGCGCTTATTAACAAAATATATGAACGATGAAAAGATAGAAGAACCAAATGTAGTTTTACCTCACAGAATTGAATACCGAGGAACTACAAAATAAATTCACAAAATTAGGCATTCATCTAACGACCCAAATTATATGGGTGTTGGAAGAATGCCTTTTATTTATCTTTTAAAATCGTTGCAGATTAGGTTACTTATTGACGAGTAGATTCGTACCAACTCGCTATATGTAAAGCTAATTTTTTATTTTTTTCACTAATTTCTTTTGTGCGGGGGACATAGGTATAATCATTTAAACGATCTTCCCATCTTTTAGGTAATAATTCAGATGAATAATGTTTCCATTTATTAATCCATTCTAACGGTAAATAACCACTTTGAATTGGTTGATCAATTAAACTTAAGAATACATGACTCCATGCACGTGGTACGACTCTCCAAATATTGTAGCCTCCGCCACCAAACATAATTACCTTTCCATTCGTATAAGAATCAGCTAAATATTTTACAAAATATGGAATTTCATATAATGAATGTAACGTACAATTTAGATGAGTTAGTGGATCACGATAATGTATATCGACACCATTTACGCTTAGAATAATATCAGGTTTAAAACTCTTTACGACAGGCTCAACTGTTAATTTAAAACACTCCAAAAATGATGCATCTTCTGTATACGGTTCAAGTGGGACATTTACAGTGTGTCCATAGCCGATATCTTCACCGCGCTCAGTATAGTGACCAGAGCCTGGGAAAAGAAATTTTCCGGTTTCATGGATAGAATAAGTAGTAACATGGTTATCGGCATAGAAACTCCATTGTGTACCATCTCCATGATGTGCATCGGTATCTATGATTAAAACGCGTTGATTGTATTCTTTAGCTAAGTATTGTGCGGTAATTGCAATATCATTGTATATACAAAAACCACTAGCTCGACCAGGTTGAGCGTGATGCAATCCACCACCTAAGTGACAACCATTTAATACTTTGCCTGACATAATAAGATCTGCTAAAGTTAAAGCGCCTCCAACAATTGTGGCACTATGGCGGTGCATATGCTTAAATTGACTATTCTCTTCATCATTTAATCCATATTTCTTAGCCTCATCTTCACTGATAATGCCATGTGAAGCATGCTTAATTGCTTCGACGTAATCATATTTATGAATTAACATTAATTCGTCATCTGTTGCAATTCTAGGTTGTACTATTTGTTCTGGAGACAATAAATTTGCATTCAAAAGTAGCTCTGTTGTTAATTTTAAACGCATTTGATTGAAGGGATGTTGGTCATGAAATCGATATTGTAATAACTTATCTGAATAAACATATGCAGTTTTTGATGAATGTTGTTGCATATAATCCCTCCGATATTCCAAAAATTAAAAGAAAAACCGATTCATATAACGAATATCATCAAACGCTTGTTGCTGTTCTAATGTAATATTTTTGCCAATTCTTGCCATTAAACAATTAGCTGGATGACTTGTTATTTCTGGATCATCTGTAGCGAATATTTCAAGTCCACCAGTTGCCATTAACCGCTGCATTAATTTTTTATAGTCAAATACATCTAACTTTGAATTTTTTAAATCCCAATGCCAGTAATATTCAGTAGTTATAACGATATAATCCTCGAATTCTGGTGTAGAAAGGCTAAGTTGTATTAGCTTTTCTGCAAGATGTAATTGCCTAAAATTGATGCTGACTTCAATTGCCCCCAATTCGATTAAATATGGAAGGTTACCTGTAGACCAGCGCTCAATTTCATCAGGATAGTGGAAAGTGACATAACCCACAATGAGTTGATCTTGGCGAGCAACATAAATTCTACCTTCTGGTAATGTTGTAATTTCTAACAAAGCTTCATACTGATCTTCAGCATCTCTAAATGCGGTTAAATGCGCATCGAAAGTAAGCGCTTTCAAATCTTCGTATGTTAAAGGACCTTCAATAACAAATTGCTTGTCATGAATGTAATAATCTTCGGATTGATACGTCTTTAAATGATTCATATTTTCAACTCCTCAATCGACGTCGTGATTGTATTAAATTCATTATATAGAAAATTTACAATAATTAATACTAGAAAAAGGATAAAAGTAAAAATTTTGAATAATTAGAAATGTTATGTATAATATTGAGAAAGAAAGCGTTTTCACATAACAAAGGGGGAGTTTCAAATGAAAGTCGAAGTTTATAAAGGAGCGCAAGGTAAACATAACCTTAAAGATTATGAAGAAATATATAATACTTTTGATTGGAAAGACGTAGAACAAGCATTTTCTTGGAGTGAAACTGGAAAAATGAACATGGCATATGAATGTATAGATCGGCATGTAGATCAAGGATTAGGGGATAAAATAGCGTTAAATTACAAAGATGAGTACAGAAAAGAATCGTATACTTATAAAGATATGCAACGGTTATCTAATAAAGCAGCGAATGTTTTGTCTGAACATGCAGAAGTTGACAAAGGTGACAGAGTATTTATATTTATGTCGCGTACACCTGAACTATATTTTGCGTTGTTAGGTGTTTTAAAAATTGGTGCAATTGTTGGGCCGTTATTTGAAGCATTTATGGAAAAGGCAGTTGCGGATAGATTAGAGAACAGTGAAGCTAAAGTGTTAATTACTAATAAGGCATTGTTACCTCGAGTACCTGTAGATAAATTACCGAACTTGAAAAAAATTGTTGTCGTAGATGAGGATGTAGAAGACAATTACATAGACTTCATTAGTTTGATGGAAACTGCTAGCGATGAATTTGACATTGAATGGTTAAAGTCGGATGATGGTTTGATTTTACATTATACATCAGGTTCTACTGGGCAACCTAAAGGTGTATTGCATGTTCAACAAGCAATGTTAGTGCACTATATTTCTGGAAAATATGTATTAGATTTACAAGAAGATGATGTTTATTGGTGTACAGCAGATCCAGGTTGGGTTACAGGAACATCTTATGGTATTTTTGCACCATGGTTAAATGGCGCTACAAATTGTATAGCTGGTGGTCGCTTTTCACCAGAACAGTGGTATAGTATGATTGAAGATTTTAAAGTGACGATTTGGTATACGGCACCAACAGCTTTAAGAATGTTAATGAGTGCTGGTGACGATATTGTTGAGAAATATGACTTGTCATCGTTACGTTCGATTCTATCAGTAGGTGAGCCTTTAAATCCTGAAGTTATAAAATGGGCGAAAAAAGTATACGGTTTAACGGTGTTAGATACTTGGTGGATGACAGAAACAGGTGGACATATGATTGTTAACTATCCAACGATGGACGTCAAGCTTGGCTCAATGGGCAAACCATTACCTGGTATTCAAGCTGCAATTATCGATGATGCAGGTAATGAATTACCACCAAATCGAATGGGCAACCTTGCTATAAAAAAAGGCTGGCCATCAATGATGTATCGTATCTGGAAGAATCCAGAAAAATATAAGTCATATTTTATTGGAGACTGGTATGTATCTGGTGATTCGGCATATAAAGATGAAGATGGTTACTTCTGGTTCCAAGGACGTGTTGATGATGTAATTATGACAGCTGGTGAACGAGTTGGACCATTTGAGGTTGAGTCTAAATTGGTTGAACACGAAGCAGTTGCCGAAGCAGGAATTATTGGTAAACCTGATCCGGTTCGCGGTGAAATAATTAAGGCGTTTGTTGCACTGAGAAAAGGATATGAACCAACAGACGAATTAAAAGAAGAAATTCGTTTATTTGTTAAAGAAGGTTTGTCGGCACATGCAGCACCACGTGAAATCGAATTTAAAGATAAATTACCTAAAACACGCTCAGGTAAAATTATGAGACGTGTATTAAAAGCTTGGGAATTAAATTTAGATGCAGGGGATTTAAGTACAATGGAATAATGACATGAATGTTATTGAAGATTTCTTTCGAAGAATAAAGGGATACAACATATTTCATGTTAATGTTTAAATATTAGTTTACTTTATGATAAGCAATATAAAGAGCTGTTAACTTGTGTCATATCATTTCGTAGAAAGCATTTGAAAATGATGACATAACAATAATGGCATATCTTTATATTGCTTTTTATTTTTAATATGATCTTTGGAATATGACTATTTTAAATAATAGAAAAATATAGTTATCAATAGTATCAAGCGCTAAAAGTTGTATAATACAAAACTTTAATAAGTGAATTTATTGCAAAAATGAAAGCGCTAACCCGATTTAGTCGACAAGTTTTTAACAGTTCGTTATTATATGAATGTAAGTAAAAATTTCTTAGCTACAACTTACATATTATAAATGCATAAATTAAACAAAAAGGGGCGAAAAAAGTTGACTCATTTATCAGATTTAGATATTGCGAATCAATCAACACTACAACCAATTAAGGATATTGCTGCATCAGTAGGTATTTCAGAGGATGCATTAGAACCTTATGGTCATTACAAAGCTAAAATCGACATTAATAAAATTACGCCAAGAGAAAACAAAGGGAAAGTTGTTTTAGTAACTGCGATGAGCCCAACACCAGCTGGTGAAGGTAAATCAACGGTTACAGTTGGTTTAGCTGATGCATTCCATGAGTTAAATAAAAACGTTATGGTTGCATTAAGAGAGCCTGCTTTAGGACCAACATTTGGTATTAAAGGTGGTGCGACTGGTGGTGGTTATGCGCAAGTCTTACCTATGGAAGATATCAACTTACATTTTAATGGGGATTTCCATGCGATTACAACTGCTAATAATGCATTGTCTGCGTTTATAGATAATCATATTCACCAAGGTAATGAATTAGGAATCGATCAAAGACGTATTGAATGGAAACGTGTATTAGATATGAATGATCGTGCACTTAGACATGTAAATGTTGGGTTAGGTGGACCTACAAATGGTGTACCACGTGAAGATGGCTTTAATATTACAGTAGCGTCTGAAATTATGGCGATTTTATGTTTAAGTAGAAGTATTAAAGACTTAAAAGATAAAATTAGTCGTATTACTATTGGTTATACTAGAGATCGCAAGCCAGTTACAGTTGCAGATTTAAAAGTGCAAGGTGCACTTGCAATGATTTTAAAAGATGCAATTAAACCAAACTTAGTACAATCAATTGAAGGGACACCAGCATTAGTTCATGGTGGACCATTTGCGAATATCGCACACGGTTGTAACTCAATTTTAGCAACTGAAACAGCACGTGATTTAGCTGATATCGTTGTAACGGAAGCTGGATTTGGTTCAGACTTAGGCGCTGAAAAATTCATGGACATTAAAGCGCGTGAAGCAGGATTTGATCCGGCAGCTGTCGTTGTTGTTGCGACAATTCGTGCGTTAAAAATGCATGGTGGTGTAGCGAAAGATAATTTAAAAGAAGAAAATGTAGAAGCAGTAAAAGCAGGAATTGTTAATTTAGAGCGTCATGTTAATAATATTAAAAAATTCGGTGTAGAACCGGTTGTTGCAATTAATGCATTTATACATGATACCGATGCAGAAGTAGAATATGTAAAATCTTGGGCTAAAGAAAATAACGTACGAATTGCCTTAACTGAAGTTTGGGAAAAAGGTGGTAAAGGTGGCGTTGACTTAGCAAATGAAGTATTAGAAGTCATTGATCAACCTAATTCATTTAAACCTTTATATGAATTAGAATTACCATTAGAGCAAAAGATTGAAAAGATTGTGACTGAAATCTATGGCGGTTCAAAAGTAACGTTTAGCAGTAAAGCGCAAAAACAATTAAAACAATTTAAAGAAAATGGTTGGGATAATTACCCAGTATGTATGGCGAAAACACAATATTCATTCTCAGATGATCAAACGTTGTTAGGTGCACCATCAGGATTTGAAATTACAATTCGTGAATTAGAAGCGAAAACAGGTGCAGGATTTATCGTAGCGTTGACAGGTGCAATCATGACTATGCCTGGTTTACCTAAAAAACCAGCAGCATTAAACATGGATGTTACTGATGATGGTCATGCAATTGGGTTATTCTAATAAATCATGTCAATTGTTTAATAAAGATAAGTAAATAGTTTAATAGACCGGACTGTTGGAGATGCATTATTTCAGCAGTTCGGTTTTTTGCTGTGCTAAAAATAGATTCAATTTGGCGAATCTAACGACAATGTTTGAAGGTGGTTAATTAATGTATATGAAGATAAAAAGTGGGCTTGAAGAATAGGAAAGCGATGCAATGAATATTCCATATTAAAAAAAATAATAAAATAGGTTGCAATATTTAATTGGGATGCGCTACAATTAACACTAATAATTGATATTGATAATTATTATCAATTAAATATAATCTTATAGGAGTTGTTAACAACATGAACAAACATCACCCAAAATTAAGGTCTTTCTATTCTATTAGAAAATCAATTCTAGGCGTTGCATCGGTCATTGTCAGTACACTATTTTTAATTACTTCTCAACATCAAGCACAAGCAGCAGAAAATACAAATACTTCAGATAAAATCTCGGAAAATCAAAATAATAATGCAACTACAACTCAGCCACCAAAGGATACAAATCAAACACAACCTGCTACGCAACCAGCAAACACTGCGAAAACCTATCCTGCAGCGGATGAATCACTTAAAGATGCAATTAAAGATCCTGCATTAGAAAATAAAGAACATGATATAGGTCCAAGAGAACAAGTCAATTTCCAATTATTAGATAAAAACAATGAAACGCAATACTATCACTTTTTCAGCATCAAAGATCCAGCAGATGTGTATTACACTAAAAAGAAAGCAGAAGTTGAATTAGACATCAATACTGCTTCAACATGGAAAAAGTTTGAAGTCTATGAAAACAATCAAAAATTACCAGTGAGACTTGTATCATATAGTCCTGTACCAGAAGACCATGCCTATATTCGATTCCCAGTTTCAGATGGCACACAAGAATTGAAAATTGTTTCTTCGACTCAAATTGATGATGGAGAAGAAACAAATTATGATTATACTAAATTAGTATTTGCTAAACCTATTTATAACGATCCTTCACTTGTGAAATCAGATACAAATGATGCAGTAGTAACGAATGATCAATCAAGTTCAGACGCAAGTAATCAAACAAACACGAATACATCTAATCAAAATACATCAACGATCAACAATGCTAATAATCAACCGCAGGCAACGACAAATATGAGTCAACCTGCACAACCAAAATCGTCAGCGAATGCAGATCAAGCGTCAAGCCAACCAGCTCATGAAACAAATTCTAATGGTAATACTAACGATAAAACGAATGAGTCAAGTAATCAGTCGGATGTTAATCAACAGTATCCACCAGCAGATGAATCACTACAAGATGCAATTAAAAACCCGGCTATCATCGATAAAGAACATACAGCTGATAATTGGCGACCAATTGATTTTCAAATGAAAAATGATAAAGGTGAAAGACAGTTCTATCATTATGCTAGTACTGTTGAACCAGCAACTGTCATTTTTACAAAAACAGGACCAATAATTGAATTAGGTTTAAAGACTGCTTCAACATGGAAGAAATTTGAAGTTTATGAAGGTGACAAAAAGTTACCAGTCGAATTAGTATCATATGATTCTGATAAAGATTATGCCTATATTCGTTTCCCAGTATCTAATGGTACGAGAGAAGTTAAAATTGTGTCATCTATTGAATATGGTGAGAACATCCATGAAGACTATGATTATACGCTAATGGTCTTTGCACAGCCTATTACTAATAACCCAGACGACTATGTGGATGAGGAAACATACAATTTACAAAAATTATTAGCTCCGTATCACAAAGCTAAAACGTTAGAAAGACAAGTTTATGAATTAGAAAAATTACAAGAGAAATTGCCGGAAAAATATAAGGCGGAATATAAAAAGAAATTAGATCAAACTAGAGTAGAGTTAGCTGATCAGGTTAAATCAGCAGTGACGGAATTTGAAAATGTTACACCTACAAATGATCAATTAACAGATGTACAAGAAGCGCATTTTGTTGTTTTTGAAAGTGAAGAAAATAGTGAGTCAGTTATGGACGGCTTTGTTGAACATCCATTCTATACAGCAACTTTAAATGGTCAAAAATATGTAGTGATGAAAACAAAGGATGACAGTTACTGGAAAGATTTAATTGTAGAAGGTAAACGTGTCACTACTGTTTCTAAAGATCCTAAAAATAATTCTAGAACGTTGATTTTCCCATATATACCTGACAAAGCAGTTTACAATGCGATTGTTAAAGTCGTTGTGGCAAACATTGGTTATGAAGGTCAATATCATGTCAGAATTATAAATCAGGATATCAATACAAAAGATGATGATACATCACAAAATAACACGAGTGAACCGCTAAATGTACAAACAGGACAAGAAGGTAAGGTTGCTGATACAGATGTAGCTGAAAATAGCAGCACTGCAACAAATCCTAAAGATGCGTCTGATAAAGCAGATGTGATAGAACCAGATTCTGACGTGGTTAAAGATGCTGATAATAATATTGATAAAGATGTGCAACATGATGTTGATCATTTATCCGATATGTCGGATAATAATCACTTCGATAAGTATGATTTAAAAGAAATGGATACTCAAATTGCCAAAGATACTGATAGAAATGTGGATAAAGGTGCCGATAATAGCGTTGGTATGTCATCGAATGTCGATACTGATAAAGACTCTAATAAAAATAAAGACAAAGTCATACAGCTGAATCATATTGCCGATAAAAATAATCATAATGGAAAAGCAGCAAAGCTTGACGTAGTGAAACAAAATTATAATAATACAGACAAAGTTACTGACAAAAAAACAACTGAACATCTGCCGAGTGATATTCATAAAACTGTAGATAAAACAGTGAAAACAAAAGAAAAAGCCGGCACACCATCGAAAGAAAACAAACTTAGTCAATCTAAAATGCTACCAAAAACTGGAGAAACAACTTCAAGCCAATCATGGTGGGGCTTATATGCGTTATTAGGTATGTTAGCTTTATTCATTCCTAAATTCAGAAAAGAATCTAAATAATTAACTGGATATAGCATATGTATGATTAACTTTGTAGACAATGTGAAACCAATTAAATTATAAACTATTGATTGGTTTAATGGCTTTCCTTTAGAGTAAATAAAAAGAACAGCAGTGAGAAATTTTCTAATTGAAAATAATCTTACTGCTGTTTTAGTCAAGTCCAGACTCCTGTGTAAAATGCTATACAATGTTTTTACCATTTCTACTTATCAAAATTGATGTATTTTCTTGAAGAATAAATCCATTCATCATGTAGGTCCATAAGAACGGCTCCAA